>JAPPPC010000766.1:0-3222 GCA_028817685.1 Rhodospirillaceae bacterium | reverse complement strand
ACCTATACCTGTCACACCGCGATGGCGAACAACGAGCTTTCCGGACCGATAACGTCAATTCTGCTGGCGCGGCGATTGGCGCGGCGCAAGGACCGCCGCTTTACCTATCGCTTTGTCTTCCTTGCGGAGACGATCGGCGCGATCGCCTATCTGCATAAGACCGGCGCTCAGCTGAAAGAGAACATGCACGCCGGCTACGTTGTGACCTGCACCGGGTTGCCGGAAAAATTCACCTATCAGAAAAGCCGCGATGGCGACACCGCGGCCGACATCGCGGCGCAACATGCCTTGGCGACGTTGGATGCCGCGTATGACGTTCGGGACTTTCAGCCGGCGGGAAGCGACGAACGGCAATATTGTTCGCCGGGATTCAACCTTCCGGTGGGGTCGCTAATGCGCGGGCCCTATCATATCTATCCGGAATATCACACCTCGGACGATAATTTGGATCTCCTGTCGGTGGATGCGCTGGTCGGTTGCGTCGACGCCTATGAAGCGATCTGCGACACCTTGGAGCGGAACCGTAGGTACGAAACCCTGAACCTGCACTGCGAACCGTTTCTCAGCAAGCACGATTTGTATCCCAGTGTCGACGCCGCCACGCAGCGGCAGCGCATTCAAGCGATGCTGTGGATCTTGAACCAAAGCGATTCCACCAACGACCTGATTGCGATTTCGCGGCGCTCGGGCATCGATCTCGAGTTGCTCAGCGAGCAGGCGCATTTGCTCGAACAGGGCGGTCTCTTGCGGTGTTTGGACTGACGTGATGTTGGCGCCCGTGGTTGAAGGCGAGTGTGTGAGCCTCCACCCTCTACGCACCGAGGACGTGTCGCAACGCTATGTGCGATGGTTGAACGACCCGCGCGTCGTCGCGCATACGATGGCCGGCAATGTCGAACACAGCGCGGAAAGCGTGCGCGACTACGTACGCGCCAATCTCGACGATCCCGCTGCCTATTTGTGGCGCATCGTGCGATGCGGCGAGCATATCGGCAATGTTCGGCTCTCGAATATCGACATATCTTCAGGCCGGTGCGAGCTGGCGCTGATAATCGGCGAAGCGTCCGACCGCGGCCGCGGTATCGGCTCGCAAGCCATTGCATTGGCGACGGACCATGCGCTGTCGATGCTGGGCGTAAGGTCGGTGTGGGCCATGATCTCGGCAAGGAACGAACAAAGCATCCGTGCGTTTCGGCGCGTGGGATACGAAGAGAACAAGCGGATCGCCGGTTACTTCAATCACTACGGCGAACCGGTGGACGGAATCTGGATGGTTCGCGCCTAGTCGGGCGAATCGGCGCCGGGCGCAATTTTCACTTCTGATGGCCAGGATTCTCGTCGAAAGTTCGAGCGCGATCGACGCCGCGATTGCGCAGGGTTATGGCGCACGCGACAACTGGGTGACGACCTCGCCTTTCGCCTACGAAGCCTTGCGCTTGAAGCCGTTCCCCGTGGAATGGATCGATGCGCCGGTCGATAGCGCGCATGTTCACGACGCCGGACGAGTCGCGCTCGCCGTTGTCGATGCGATCGCGGATCAGCTGCTCGCGGCCGAGGAGGAAATGGATTGGCCGCGCGTTCGAATATTGGTGGCGATGCGCGTCCACCCCTTGATGTGCGCGCTTGTATCGAAAGCCAAACTGATGGAGCGGTTTCTGCAATCCGACGTCGACGAGAAGGTCGTCGTCGGATCCGTCTTGGCGAGCGAGATGGCGCCGGCGACGTTGGGCGTTGGGCGATACGACACGTTGTTCGCGGTCTTTGCGGCGGAACTGAACGATCCGAACTTGACCATCGTGGAACATCTCGCGGATGCCGGATCCCTGTCGCAGCTTAGCGACCGACCGACCCTGATGACGCGCCTGGTTTCACTCGCCAATTTGACGCCGTCCTTGCTGTTGTGGCGGTTGTGGAAATTGTTGGGCTATCCGGTTTTGAAACTCGGTTCCGGCGAAAAACATATCATCGTCGACGGCGACAATGAGGCGTTGCGGGAGATGTTTCCCAAGCTTCTTGTTTCGGGATCGAAGATATCGTTTTTGCGGAAATATCGTTCGTATCGTTCACATATCGAGCCGGGTGCGACGCCTCTTTCTATCGACGTTGCAAGATTGGCCGACGCGATGCGGCGCTGCTTGCATGAGAATGGCGTCGTCGGACTTGCCGATATCGTTGCGAATATGGCCGCCTCTCGGATCGCGACATTTTTCGCCTATTTGTCCGAGATTCAAAAAGCGGGCGACGCCGTCTACGAGGAAGCCGTGAGCGAGCCGAAGACCACATTCCTGTTGGCGGGCAATGCCGGATCTTTGGTCGGCCACGCGACCGGTGCGCGGCTTGTTGGCGCAGGCGGTAAAACCGCGCTTGCGCAACACGGCGCGTCGGCCGGCATGTCGCGTTATCACGGTTACTTCGAGCATATCAGCGAAGCGCGTACCGCAGACTTCTACCTCGTAAATGCGCCGGCCGCGTCCGCGCTCTACAACGATGCGGACGATCCGAAGGGGTGGTCGATCCAGGCTAACGCTAGTCTCGAAATCGGGCTGCCGCACGAAACCGCAGCGATCCCCGCACGCGGCTTCCAAAGGGCTTTGACGCGAAAATGGCTCGGCGTGCGGCCCGGCGACCGGGCGGTGATGGCGGTTATCGGCACCTACCAAAACAACATGCTCTATCAGCCCGGAATGCCGAACGACCGGACCGCGCACGATTGGTACATGGCCTTGGCGCACGATGTTCTGCCTAAGGTGCGCGGGCAGCCGATTTTGAAACTCTACTCGACCTATCGCTTTGTCGATCCGGATCCGCTGGAGCGGTTGAGAAGGGCGCCGGATCCGGTGGTAACGATCAAGGACGGTGATTTTCGCTTCATGCGCGCCGCCGCGGATATCGTCATTTTCGATTCGTCGCTAAGCACGATCGGTTGGGCGTTCGGCGCCGGCTGCCCGCTCGTCTACCTCTACAATCCGGCGTTTCAGCTTTTCGACGATGCGAGAACGATGCTTGAAGCGGCCGTGTTCTTCATCGACACGTCTGAGGCCGGTTGGGACGCCACCCTGCTTTCGATTCTCAACCAATCCGATTCGGAAATCGGCGCGCAATGGCGGGCAAAGGAACAAGGCCGCGAGCGGTTCGTTGCGCGCTTTATCGCCACGGACCGGTCGCCGGGCAGATCCGTCCCGGACCTTCTGGAAAAGGTGTTCGAGGCGGCATGTTGAATGT
>JAPPPC010000140.1 GCA_028817685.1 Rhodospirillaceae bacterium | reverse complement strand
GATAGGTTCCGGCGGAGGCTGTCCGTCCGGACAGGGCGATGTCTTCGACGAAATCGAGATCGCCGGTCGCCGGGTCCATGCCGTAGCGCGCGACCCGATCCTCGCCGGAAACGCTTATATAGACATGGTGCATCATGCCCTCCCAAAGGCCGGGCCATGGTAGGCGGGGTATCCGTGTCGGCGCAAATCGCCGGTCAGCCGCCGAGGAAGATCAGCAGCCCCGATAAGGTAAGCACGGATAGCGCGGTCGAGATCACGATCACGGCGTTCGAGCGGGCGACGTAGGTGCCGTATTGCTGCGCCAGCACGAAGACCGGGACGCCGCTCGGCAGGGCGGCCTGAATCACCGCGATTGCCGGCAGGATGCCCTCCAGCTCGAAGACGTGGTAGGCGAGCCACCAGGTGATCAGCGGGTGCAGGGCGAGCTTGACGAAAACCAGCCAGCCGATCTCCTTGGCGTCGCCCTCGACCGTCGCACCGACGATGAACAGGCCGGCGGAGAACAGGGCGCACGGGATGAACGCGCCGCCCAGCAATTCGCAGAAGGTGGTCACAGGTGCCGGAATTGGTATCCCCGCTGCGGAGGCGGCGAGCCCGGCGGCGGTCGCGAGCAACACCGGATTTTTCAGGACGCCAATCAGAGGCGCTCGGACTGCGTTGCCGCCGCCCGTGTCGATCTCCGCCAGCACGATGGCGACAGGATAGAACACGACGCCGGTGATGACCGCGCCGATGATGCCGGGGACCGTCGCCGCCTCGCCATAGACGATCAGCAGCAGCGGAAGGCCGATATAGGCGGTGCTGGAGAACATGGCGGTGAGGCCGTTCAGGCCCAACGCGGTCAGGCTGCCGGGGAAGGCGAAGCGGGCGACCGCGGCGCTGAAGGCGTAGGTGATCGCCATGCCACCGCCCAGCGCGCCGAGGAACGGCCAGTCGAAAAATTCGGCGACCGGCACGCGGGACAGGGAGACGAAGACCAGCGCGGGCATCGCCGCCATGAAGGTGAACCGGCTCAGCGCCGCGCTGGCGCCCTGGGGCAACAGGCCGAAGCGGCCGGCGGCGTATCCGGCGACCATGATGCCGAACAACGGCAGGATCGTGTCCAGTGCGATGGTGCTCACGCGTTCCCCCAATCAGGCCGACGTTAGCACGGCGTCTCCGGCACGGGGGGGTCGAATTGGTCCCAGGCGAAACGCCCGAGTGGCGCGGCAAATCTTTCGCAAATGGCTCTTGTGAGGCCGCGCATCCTGGGCAGGATCGCGCCTGATTTTAATCCGACGAAAGCAGGAGAGTTCCCATGCCGGATGGATACAGTCCGACCCCGCGCGCGAAGATCAAGCGGTCGCACAAGCGGGCCCGCTACGACAAGGCGACCGTGTTCGAGATCCTCGACGCGGCGCAGATGGTCCATGTCGGCTACGCGATCGACGAACAGCCCTATGTCACGCCGACCATGCACTGGCGCGACGGGGACACGCTTTATTGGCACGGCTCCAGCGCCAGCAAGATGCTGCGCGCCGTGCGGACCGGCATTCCGGCCTGCGTGACCGCGGCGATCTTCGACGGCTACGTTCTGGCCCGCTCGCCCTTCCATCACAGCGCCAACTACCGCACCGTGATGGCGTTTGGCCGGGCGCAGGCGGTCGAGGGCCGGCAGGCCAAGGAAGACGCGCTGTATAAATTCATGGAAGAGCTGTGGCCGGGCCGCTGGGATGCCTGCCGGGAGAACTACACACAGGAGATGAAGGCGACCTGCGTGGTGGCGATGGAGATCGAAGAGGCCGCCGCCAAGATCCGCACCGGTCCCCCGGTCGATGACGAAGAGGATTACGCCAACGTCAAGGTGTGGTCCGGCGTCGTGCCAGCGCTACACAAGTACGGTAAGCCCGTCGCCGATGACCGTCTCGATCCGGACACGCCGCTGCCCGACTACCTGTCGCCCTACCGGGGACGCTGATGCTGGTTTGATTCAGGCGAGTGCAAAATTGCGGGCGCTGCGCGACCCCGCTCGGTTGGTCTTTGCCGGTAAGGGATAAATCCCAATTGTGTCGCCCCGGACTTTGATTCGGGGTCCAGCTCAAATGCCAAACTGGACGTCACTCTGGTTCCCGGCTCTGCAACGCAATGCGTCTTGGCCGGGAAGTCATGATTGGCTTGTAATTTGCCATATCGGCGTCCTATGCCGGCCGGTCGCCCTGCACGGTCGTACGGTGCATGTGCCGCGTGTAGCGCTTGTCATCGTACGGCTGTGCGTAGTGCATGGTGCACCGATTGTCCCAGAACACCAGGTCGCCCTGGCGCCATTTGTGCTTATAGATGAAGCGGTCGTCCTGGCAATGGCCGTACAATTCGTCGAGCAGTGCGGTGCTTTCCGCCTCACCCATCCCGACGATGAATTTCAGCAGCTTGCCGCCGAGATAGAGCGCCTTGCGGCCGGTCTCCGGATGGGTGCGGACGAGCGGGTGGTCGTAACCCGGCAGCCGGTCCTGCTGGTCGCCGCTGAGGCTGAAATTCTCATGGCTGTGGTTGTAGATGTGCTTGCCGCGCAGCCCGTCGAGCCGCGCCTTCATATCGTCGGTCAGCGCCTCATAGGCCGATGCCATGTCGCAGAACCAGGTGTCGCCGCTGCCGTCCGCCGGGATTTCGATCGCGTAGAGCAGCGAGCCGAGCGCCGGTTTCTCCTCATAGGACTGGTCCGTATGCCAGAAGCGGCCGGCGTCCGGCAGCCCGACATAGCGCCCGTCCTTGGTCTTGTTCGAGACCAGCAGGATTTCCGGATACCCGTCGAGCAACTGGTCCTCCAGCACATGGATCGCCAGCGGTCCAAAACGGCGCGAGAAGCGGATCTGGTCGTCCGGCGTCATCGACTGGCCGCGGATCACGATCACCCCATGCTTCAGATGGGCGGCTTTGATCGCGGCGAACTGCGCGTCATCGTCCCGTTTCAAGTCGGCGCCGGTCACTTCGGCGAAGAAATCCGTGCCGGACAGCGGGTTTACCTGGATCATGGTCTCATCTCCGATCGTGCACATCGCGGCGTCAGGATACTCATCTCGGCCAGGTTCCGGAAAACGGTTTGACCAGGGCGCGTTCGACCAGCTCCAAATGGTCCTGGCCGTAGAACATGTCGCCTCCGACGAAATAGGTCGGCGAGCCGAAGACCGAGCGTTCGATCGCTTCCTGCGTGTTCGCGTCGTAGATCGCCTGGATTTCGGGCGACAGCGCTGCATCGAGCAGCGGTGCCGGGTCGATGCCGGCTTCTTTGCCAAGGGCCGCCAACGTCTCCCGGTCGTCTAGATCGGCATCGTCGCGCCAGTGTCCTTCGAGCATGCGATGCGCCAGGGGACCGATATCGACCCCCTGCTGCAGCCCGGCGATCAGCATGCCGTTCGACAGGGCGATCCCGTTATCGTGATGGGTGGGCCGCGCCAGAATGCCGACGCCGCGCGCTTCCGCCCAGCGTTCGATTTCGCGGCCCGAGAAATAGGCGCGGCGCTGCGGCGTCAGGCTATTGGTGGGTCCCGGTCCGGTAACGGCGACGACGGCGCGCAGATCCATCGGCCGATGAATGACGGTGTGGCCGCCGGCAGCGGCAATCTGCATGAATTTGGCGGAACCGATATAGGCGTAGCCGGAATGGGAGGAATAGAAGTATTCGATCTCTGCCATGGGGTGTCTCGGGTTATGATTTTGCAAGCGGGGAGCCGGAAGG
>JAPPPC010000450.1 GCA_028817685.1 Rhodospirillaceae bacterium | reverse complement strand
TTTTCGAGGTGATTGGCCATGCCGTGCCGGAGCCTTCTCTCGCATATACCGTGCGCTGTCGGTCACCCGTCGGTTTCCTTCGTCTCGGTCGGCGCATGTTTGCTGACGCGGTGGCGGCCAAGAATGTGACGCGCTTCGCGCATCGATCCGCCGATCCAAACCAGCTCCACCACGAATTGGAATACCAGAAGGAACAGCAAATAGGCCCACATAAACGGCGCGTCAGCGCCGAACAGGATCAACGGCGCGAAGAACGTCCCGCCGACATACAGTTCGGCCGCTACGGCTTGTACCTTGCGCGCCGGCTCGGCGGCGGAATTTTCCGCATCCGTCAGCGGTCCCGAGGTCTTCTCCATCCATTCGCGCATGAAGCTCAATCGCGCGCGGATCATCTGACTGACCAAGGTCGTCGCGGTGACGGCCGCGCCGACGACGAGCGCGTGACCGTCGTCCGTTCGCAGCCACAAACCGATCCCGGCGAAGAAGGGCGCCCCCTGAACGAAAACAAAGTCGGCGAGCCCGTCCATGAACTTGCCCCAATAGGAGGCTTCGTCGTACAGCCGGGCCAAGTTTCCGTCGAGACAGTCGAGCACGAAGCAGAAATAGAAGATGCCGGCCGCGGCCGCGGCCAGCCAGAAAGGTCCCGGCCAGGCGAGCAGGAACAGACCGAAAAACGCGATCAATGTTCGCCAGAAGGTCACGCCGTTGGCGCGGAGCCCCATCGCGCAGGACGCCGGCGTCATCAGGTCGGCGATCGGGCGGCCGAAATACTTGACGGTGAAATGCGTCGGTATGTTCGGATTGATGGAGGCCTTGACGTCGGCGAGCGTTATCCGGGCGCGCGCCGAGTCCCGTCCGTCCGTTTCCCCGGTCGTCATAGCCGCAACCGCCGGTTGGCGCCCGCGATGCGGCGCGTCAGCGGCGGCGCCGGCGACGATCCGAGTTCACCGGACAAGAGTCAGGCGGCCTCCTGCTTGACCATGAGGGCTTCGAGCGGCTGATCCGATTCGGCCAAGACCCGCTTCATGCGATCGTATCCGCGCGACGTTTTGAACGTACGCTCAAGCATCGCGCGCACCTTGTCGAGATCGATGCGGTCCTCGTTGCGCTCGAGAATGCGAAACTGCTCTTCCGAATGTTCCACGTCGGCCGATTTGTGGGCGATAAACAGCTCCAGTTCGTCGTCGTTGAATCCGCGCTTGCGATATTCGTCTTCGAAGAACTCCGACATCGGCGCATACCAGTCTTCGATGCCGCAGGTCACCGCCATCAGTGAAAACAGATCGGATTCGCGGCAAACCGCCATCCATTCGTTGATTATGTCCTAGAGTTCCTGATTGAAGGCCGGAAAGGTGCTTTGGTCGACGCTCGTGCCGACGAACAGCTTGAAGCGCATATCGAGGTGATCGATATGCTCCTCGGTTTCGCCTTCGTCGTCGATCACCTCTTCCATGGTCGAAAGCTCATCATCGAGGATAACGCCGGCGGCGTTCGCTTCGCGGAGCTTCTTCTTGTACTCCTCCTGGATGAGGCCGCGCGTCTTCAGCGCGCGATAGAGCTCGACGACCTCGGCGCGCAGGATTTCTTGCCGGGTGAATTTTCCCTCGCGCAAGCCGGCGCAAAACGGCATCTCGTCGATCGTGGGGTAGTAGCTTTTGATGATGTCGGCGACGTCACTCATGTCGAATTCCTATGTTTGACAACGACTCATGCTGTACCGCTATTTGTTATCACGACGACCGGAAAGCTGCACAGCGACAAATCGTCCCTCGAGATCTTCGAGCCGCTCCATGCCCAGTTTTCCCATTCCTTCCCGGTCGGCGCTGTACCACGCGTAGAAAGGGTCTTCCTGCAGACGCTGAGCGAACGAGTGTTTCGGGTACTCGACACGTTCGAACCGCTTCTCGAAGAACGACGGTAACCGTTTGTAATGTGGTTCGTCGCGGTTGTCGGCCAAGGGCTCGATCGGCGGCAGGCCGGCTTTTTTCCGCGTCATGTTGACGATCGGTTCGTAGGTATGGACGTAGATTTGATTGGCGTCGTCGACGCAGACGATGGCGCCGTCCGCGAGGGACGGCAAGAGGCTGTCGATTTCGCCGGTGATCGTATCCCAGGTGTGGTCGGAATCGTGCATCGACATGTCGATGCGGTCGGTCAGTTGGCAAACCGCGGCCAAGCCGGTGTGCGGCGCCAGGCTCATCGCGCTGACGAAGGTCCAATGGTCGCTGATCGGCCGGCCATGGTGAGGTTCGAGCGTTTCGGCGGCGACGGAGCGAATGAAGGACGCCTTGCTGCCGTTCAGGTCCCAGGAATAGACATGGCCGCCGCGCGCCATTGCGTAGTGCAGAAACAAAAGCGTGCTGGCGCCGACTCCTGTCTCGACGAAAACCGGCCGATCCCGATCCTGGTACGCGACCAGATCGATGAGCGCGTGAAATTCGGAATCCGGCAGCGAATTCGCCCAGCGCGGCAACATTCGCTTGACCGATAGGAGATAGCGTCGCGGATCGGCGACGATCTCTTCCCGGGTCCCCAGCATGAAGTCGTACATGTCGGTCTTCTTTGCGCTACGCGCCGCCGTCGTCCGTGAATCGCAGAGCGAGGTGTTTGAGAACTGGGTGTATAACGTAGAAGTGCTCGGATGTCGTGAGATTTTCCGCTTGCCCGAACGTCCTTTCGGTCGCGCGATGGCGCAGCACGCGGACCAACAGATCGGCGCGCGTCACCGGGTCGAGGATGCGGTCGATATCGGGATCGTGGTCGGCCGGATACCAGGCGCGGTCGAGAACGGCCCCGGTGTCGATGCCCTGATCCATCCAGAAGGCCGTATTGCCCAGTTTTCCTTCGACGAGCAGGCCGAAATAGAAGCCGGTCGCGCCGCTATAGACCGGAAGGTAGCCGCCATGCACGTGCAGAAAGCGCGTCCTGAGGGCCAGGATGTCGGGTTTCAGGAGCACTTTGGGCAAGCCGGAATAGATCAGGACGTCCAGGTCGTAGGCCTTTAGCGCGGCGATATTTGCCGCGCCGTTGACATCCGTTTCCGGCAGCGATTCGACTGCCCAACCTGCCGCTTCGGCGAAATCGCGGGCGGTCGTGTCGGGCTCGAACTGAAAGGGTCGATCCACGCCATCCAGCGGGAACGGCGCCGGTCGGCGTCCGATCGGTTGTTCTTCATCCGCGGGTATGGCCAGACAGAGCGCTGGCGCGTAGCCGGCATGGGCCAGCGCTTGCACATAGGCGCGCGACCGGAAGGTCGGGGCCATGATCAGTCCGATTCCCGCAAGCGGCGTCATGATTGCCCGTCCTCGCGGTTGCGCAGCACGGTCTCTGTATGTCG
This sequence comes from Rhodospirillaceae bacterium, assembly GCA_028817685.1. Lineage (GTDB taxonomy): Bacteria > Pseudomonadota > Alphaproteobacteria > UBA8366. The sequence goes on along the minus strand of JAPPPC010000450.1, from coordinate 376 downwards.
TTCCCAATATCGCACCGCATCGTGCTCCGCCTGAAGGAGGGCGGCTATCTTTCCCGCGGCTTCGGCGTCGCCTTGTTCCATCTCGCGCGACAGGATCGCGTCGATCAGCTTGAGCAGCGTCGAGCTGTAAATCGGGACCCCGGTTCGGCGATGAAACGCGACGAGGGCCGCGCCGAAGGCGCAGTAACCGTGAATATCGACAACTGCCGCGCCGTCGGCCCGTCGCAGGCGTTCGTCATAGCGGTCGAAGAGGCGGCGAAAGATTTCGAATTTCTTGACGAACTCGTCCATCGTTCGCTTGGCGTGAGCGTATTCCTGGCTGTCCGGCAGCGCGGCCTCGGCCGCCATGTAGAGACGATGCATGATCGCTTGCAGC
>JAPPPC010000860.1:13699-14570 GCA_028817685.1 Rhodospirillaceae bacterium | reverse complement strand
CATTCAGCCCGTTCTGCAGGGAGACCACGCAGCCATCTTCCGCCAGATGCGGTTTCAGCGCCTCAACGGCGGCAACGGTGTCCTGTCCCTTCACGCACAGGAAGACCGTATCGAACGTCCCTTCGATCGCATCGTCCGTCACCGCCCGCACGGGCGTGGTGAATTCCGCGATGGGGCCGGAGATCCGAAGGCCGGTCTCATTCATGGCCGCGACATGGTCCGCCACCCGGTCGACGAACAGCACGTCTTCGCCCGCGCGCGCCATAAACGCGCCGACGCTCCCGCCAATGGCGCCAGAGCCCCAGATTACGATCGGTGAATTCGTCATTTTTCAAATGTCCCAATTTGCGTTGCCAGTGGTTTATGCCAGCATACCGGCAACGACCATTCGAGTGGAATCGGAGGATCTCATGACCGTAGACATCGATGCGCTGCGCGCCCATATCGGAACCAAGATCGAGAGCGAGGATGTCGCCACCGCGGCGCCGCTGCACGGCATGATCGTCACCTTCGGCCGTGACGAGAAGGCACCCGGGCCGGGCGAACCGATCGCACCGGGCTGGCACCGCTGCTATTTCTTACCGATGACTCCACCAGAAGGGCGCGGCGCGGACGGCCTCCCGACGTCGACCGGCGTGCTGCCCGAGATGCCATTCCCGCGACGCATGTTCGCCGGCACCAAGCATGAATTCCATAAACCAATCAAAGTCGGCGACGTGCTGCGCCGCGAAACCGAGCTGGCGGACATTCAACTGCGCGAGGGCAGCACCGGCGCGCTGATCTTCACCACTGTCGTCTCGCGCATATACGGCCCCGAGGGCCTGGCGATGGAAGAGGAAGGAGCTGGGCTCGAGCGGGTCGTCGTTGCCGC
>JAPPPC010000860.1:0-13689 GCA_028817685.1 Rhodospirillaceae bacterium | reverse complement strand
GTTCCGCGAAGAGGTCAAGCCGGGCGAGAAAAGCGGCGTACCGAAGCGCGAGGCGCCGCCGGACGACCTGCCATGGCGCCGGACGATCACCGCAGGCCCGGTCTCCCTGTTCCGCTACTCGGCCCTGACCTTCAACCCTCACCGCGTCCATTACGACCGGCCTTACGCCATGGAGGTGGAGGGCTATCCGGGTCTCGTCGTGCATGGCCCCTACTCCTCGCAATGTCTGCTCGACTTCGCGCGCGATCATGGCGGCGGCCGCGACCTCAAGAGCTATGCGATGCGGGCTCGCGCCCCCCTGTTCGACAACGACCCGTTCGACGTCGTCGGCCGGCCGACGGAGGATGGCAATGGCTGCGAGCTCTGGGCAGTGACGCCACAGGGAACGATTGCGATGGCCGCGACCGTGACCTATCACTGAGCCTGCATCGAAACCCGAACATCGAAGGACATATCATGCCAAAGGCCGCAACCAACGGGGTCGAACTGGAGTACGAACTGACGGGCCCGGAAGACGGCCCGCCGCTGCTGCTGGTCGGCGGTCTCGGCGTGCAGATCATCAGCTGGACGGAAACCTTCGTCGCCGCGCTGGCCGACCGCGGTTTTCGGGTGATCGCCTACGACAACCGCGATATCGGCCTATCCACGAAACATGACGATTGGGGGCCGGCAGATATCAAGACGGCCTTCAAGCAGGCACGCGCGAAAGAAAAGGTCGAAGCGCCCTACACGCTGGAGGATATGGCGGACGATGCCGCCGGTCTGCTCGAGGCGCTTGGCATCGACAAAGCGCATATCGTCGGTAGTTCGAACGGCGGTGCGATCGCCCAGACACTCGCCATCCGGCATCCGGACAAAATCGCGACCATGGTCTCGATCATGGCCACCTCCGGCCGTCGTGGCCTGCCGCGTCCAGAGGGCGAGGTCGCCGAATGGCTTGCCCGCCCGCGCAACCCGTCCGGCACGCGGGAAGGTGCGATGGATGAGGCGGTCTCGACTTCGCATTTGATCGGCAGCCCGGGTTTTCCGCGCGACGAGCAGGTCTTGCGCGACCGCGCGGGCCGCCTCTACGATCGGTCCTTCTATCCCGCCGGGAACAGCCGCCATCTTCTGGCGAGCATCGCATCCGGCGATGGCCGCGCCGCGCGTCTTGGCGAAATTACGGCACCGACGCTGGTTATTCATGGTCGTGACGATCCGCTCGTCGATCTTGCCTGCGCGGAGGACGTCCAGAAGACGATCCCCGGCGCGGAAATGTTGGTCATCGACGGCATGGGCCACGACTATCCCGACGGCGCGGTTCCCCAGATTGCCGATGCCGTCTTGGACAACGCGAAACGCGCTAACGGCTAGTCCAAAAAGGCGCTACCACGGTGCGTGCGGGTCCTCACCGCAATCCGGATCAATGAGGCTTCGCCAGGCCTCCCAGCTTTCCCGGGCGTAGTATCGATGGCCCGCCGGTGCCGCGACCGCTTGTATGTTGTCTGCCGCGTCCAGCGCCGCAAAGCCAGGTGTGGCAGCCTCGATGGCACGCGCCACCCCCTCATAGGGGAATATGTGATCAGTGTGTCCTGACAACCCCACGAACCGGCGCGGCGCGATGAGCGCAAGCACGTCTTCGATTTCAAACGCTTCCAAAAATCCGGGAATGGCCAGTTCACCGTTGCCCGCGCCTCTCGTGGACAGAACTTCTTGCAATCGGCGCACGGACCCGCTCGCCAACGTCCCGCGTATGCGCGTGTCGAGCGCCGCGGCGAACTGCGCGGTGGTGCCGCCCAGCGAATGCCCAAACAGAAAAACCCGGTCCTTGTCGATGGGATGCGGGGAGTCGGGTCCACAGAGCCAATCGATCACCGCGCTCACATCCATCGCCTTCAGCCCCTGCAATGTGCGCCCCAGAAGCAAGGCGTGCGCCGCGGGGTCGGCATTCGGGCCACCGGTCCGGCGGGGCAGATCCTTTTCCTGCCGCTCGCCGAAACCGATTTGCTCGATACAGACCGCCAGGTATCCGCGTCGGGCCGCCTGGCGTGCAAAGTCCGCGCCGATCGCGATGCGCTGATGATCTATGGGGAGCCGGGCCGTCCCCCAGCCGATATGCGCACCGGAGGTCGACCCGGCGAGGAACAAAAATACCGGCGGCGGTTCAGAAAGCGTATTGGCTTGGATCAGCGTAACCGGGACATCGCACATCTCCCGGGCCCGGACATAATAGGTTCTCCGCGTAAGGCCGGTCTCGCCATCCGCCGCATCCGCAACGCAATCTGCCACAGCGATGGTCGGTACGGCGCGCCCGATGTGCCGATAGCCCAACATCTCGGCAAGCGCACTCCGTGCACGTGCTTGCCAGGACTCCATGTCATTCGGATCGAATGCCAAACGCCGGGCCGCTGTCATCGCGAGCAGCCCACTTGACGGGCTCAGCGACGTACCCGGCGGACGCGCGGGATAGGGATCCGCGTCGCGCCCGGCGAGGCGAAGCGCTTTTCGGCGGATCGCCGCCGTGTAAACGCGCCATCCCAAACCCCGGCTCACGACCGGCCTAGGCAAACGCCATTTGTGCCATGCGGTCGAGCCGCGCCTTCACATCGTCGATATGTTTCAGCGGCACCAAATGGACCACCTGCTGGACGCCGAGATCCTCGTAGCGCGGGAACAGGTCGGCGTCCGGCCGCTGGTTCGGCATCACCAACAGCTTGATGTCCGACCGCTTGCGGCCGCGTTCTTCCAGCAACGTATCGAGCCGCGCCAGTTTCGCCGGCATGTCTTCCGGCAGCATGCTCGCGCCCATCCAGCCGCCGCCGAAATCGGCGACCCGGCGCAGCGCCGCTTCGCTTTCGCCGCCGAAGATGAAGGGCGGGTGCGGATCCTGCACCGGCTTCGGGTTCTGCGTGCAGGGCGGCAGGCTGTAGAACTCACCCTTGTAGGACGACAGCTCCTGCGTCCATAGCGCCTGCATGACGCGCATATAGTCGCGCGCCCGCGCGCCGCGGCGCTCGAAGGGTACCTGCAACGCGTCGAACTCTTCTTTCAGCCAACCGACACCGACGCCGACATCCACCCGGCCACCGGACAGGAAGTCGAGATCGGCAATCTGTTTCGCGGTGTAGACCGGATTGCGCTGCGGGATAAGGCAGACCGATGAGCCAAGCCGCACCTTCTTGGTATGCGCCGCGACAAAACTGAGCAGGGTCCAAGGTTCGATCATGCCGGCATCGAACCCGCGCAGTTTGCCGTCCTCCGCATAGGGATAGCGCGACTCGTATTGTTCGAAGAACACCACATGTTCCGGCGCCCATACGGAATGGAATCCGCGTTCTTCAACCGCGATGGCCGCCTCGATGATCAGGTCCGGCGGCGTTGTCGCCGAGCCTGGCAGAACGACTCCGACTTCCATGCTCTTTCCCTCCTTCTCAATCGTCGCGCGGGATTTCGCGATCCGGCGTACCGCCGATAAAGCTCAGATTCCAGGTCGGCGTGATCGTTAGTTCGTTGATGCAGACATGCGGCGGCATCTGGGCGACGAACAGAATGGTGTCGGCCATCTCCTCCTCCTGAATCATGCGCGCGCGGGCTTCAGGTGAAGGCGGAAACGGTCTCTTGTCCAGAATTTCGGTCGCGACGTCACCGGGACAGATCGCGCAGGCGCGAATACCCAAATGGCAATTCTCGAGATTGATGCTCTCACACATCGCGTTGACGCCATGTTTCGCCGCCGTATAGGCGGCACCGGAGACGGAACCGATCCGCCGTCCCGCCAGGGAAGAGATATTGATGATCAACCCGTCGCGCTGCTCGCGCATCATGCGCAGCGCCGCGTGCGAACAATAGAACGCCCCGTTCAGATCGATATCGACGACCGTGTGCCAACCATTAGCATCGATGTCTTTCCAGCGCCGCTTCGGCACGTTCAATCCGGCGCTGTTGACAAGTATATCCAGCCGGCCATACCGCTCCTTGATCCGGTCGGCGACGGCGTAGACGGCGTCGGCATCGCTGATATCGAGCAGTTCGATAATTGCTTCGCCGCCAGCATCAGCGATCCGTTTCTGCGCGTCTTCCAGCGGACCTTCGCGGCGCCCGGACAGGACGACTTTCACGCCCGCCTTCGCCAACGCGACGGCACCGCCGCGCCCGATGCCCGTACCCGCCCCGGTGACCCAGGCGATCTTTCCGTCAATCGAATACATGTTTTCACTCCTTCGCACGGCTGTGGCGGCAACCTCGCAACTGGGCCTCGGCGAGGCAAGCTTTGTAATTGGTCCCAAATTTCAAATCCGAATGGCCCTTTCCTTGAGGCCGCTCTCCGCCGACAGTGACGCGCCATTTATTGGAGACCGCGATGACCGACCCGAAAGACATCCCCTTCGACCGGCCACTTTACGGGGGGCCCGTCGACGACCTGCCTTCGGGCCTGGTCCCGGCACGGACCGTCCTAAAAGGCAATCATATTCAGCTGGAGCCTATGGATCCGGCTGTGCATACGGACGATCTGTACGAGGCCTCCCATACGACGGATGAAGGACTTGCCATCTGGACTTATCTGCCGGAAGGCCCCTGGCCGGACAAAGAAGCCTATCACAGCAGCCTCAAAGCCAATGCCGCGGCGCAAGACCGCATCTTCTACGCCCTGCGCCCCCTGCCCGGCGGACCGGCCGCGGGACAGGCAAGTTTCATGGACATGCACCCCGGCAATGGCGTGATCGAGATCGGCTATATCTGGTTCGGTCCCTCATTACAGCGCACCCGCGCGGCGACGGAATCGATGTATTTGATGATCGATCACGCGATGACCGATTTGCGCTACCGCCGCATGCAATGGCGCTGCAACGCGCTGAATGCGAAGTCGCGCGGCGCGGCGCGCAGGCTCGGTTTCCGCTATGAGGGCACCTTCTACAACCATCTGATCTTCAAAGGGCTGAACCGGGATACCGCGTGGTTTTCGATCCTCGACGACGAATGGCCGGATGTGAAGGCGCGGCTCGAAACCTGGCTGGCGGACGAGAATTTCGATGCCGACGGACAGACAAAACAATCCCTCGCCGCGCTGATGGAGGACCGCCCGCCGAGCCGACGCGCCTGAATTTCGATTGCGCCTCATGAGAACGGCGTTACGCTGTGGGCCATCAAACAACAGAACACAGCGGAGGGCCTGTCCCATGAACGTCACCCTGGAAGAAGCCAATAGGATCGCAGCGGGCGCGATCGCGAAAGCCGAAGAGATCGGCATCAAGATCAACGTCGCCGTCTGCGACGGTGGGGGCCGGCTGGTCGCGTTCCAGCGCATGACCCACGCTATGTGGGCCGGTAGCTTCGGCAGCCAGGGCAAAGCGATCGCATCGGCCGCCTTTGGCCGTCCGAGCGGCGACCTGACGGAACGGGCAAATCACCCCACCCTGCGCGGCATCGTCGCGGCGGAGGGCGATCACATGATGCTGGGTCAAGGCGCGGTACCGATCATCCGCGACGGCGTCACCATTGGCGCCTGTGGCGTCGGCGGCGGGACCGCGCAAGAGGACGAGGATTGCGCCCGGGCCGGGGTCGCGTTGCTGTAGGCAGCGCGGCGCATCACACGATGGCTCTATAGAGCTACATTCTCTATTTAGTGTATAATTTCCTCGTTGCGCAACTTAATACTGCACCTGACGGAATCGCATCGTGAGCCCGACGTTTCAATTGCCGCCGCAAGCCGCGGCTCGAATACGAGCGTTTTACGACCATTGGGATCGCTTGCGTGGCGGGCGCGAATGTCCTTCGCGCGGCGATTTCGATCCGGCGGCGGTTCCGGAATTTCTGGAGTATATCTCCCTTGTCGACGTCTCGCCTGAGACACCTCGGTTCGTCTATCGGCTTGTCGGGACGGGGGTCGTGCGGCTGCTGGGCAAGGAGTTAACCGGCCAGCCCGTTGGCACAGGCGTCAAGGCGAGCGAAATCGACAAAGTTCTCGAACGCTACCAAAACGTGGCGGCGACCATGGTGCCGCTCTATCACCGCGACTATCTGCAGGAAGAAAACAACGACTTCACCGAGGTGGAGCGTTTGATGCTCCCCCTGTCCGAGGATGGTCAAAGCGTAAACATGATCCTGGTCTTCGTCTGGCCGCGGCCCGCACGCTAACCGTTGCCGATTATTGTTTTGGACCGCCGAGCGCGCTGGCATTCTGGGCCATGATCTCGCGGCGGCGCTGTACTGCCCAGCCATATTGATCAGGCCACATAGCGCTATCCGGATCGACGTCGAGCGCCTGCGCCGCGTGAAGCGGCCAGAACGGGTTGTACATAATCTCCCGGCCCAGCGCGACGAGATCGGCGCGGCCCTCCTGCAAGATGGCTTCCGCCTGGTGCGGGTCGACGATGACGCCAACGGCCATCGTTTTGACGTCGGCCTCTTGACGCACCCGGTCGGCATAAGGGACCTGGAAACCCCACGGGCGCTCACCGCTCTTGTTCAAGGGTTTACCCGCATCATTGGCGCGGAAGGCCGGTGCGCCGCGTATGCCGCCGGCAGAACAATCGACCACATCGACCCCGCGTGCCGCCAGTTCGCGCGCCAGAACCACCGAGTCGTCCAGCGACCATCCTTCCGCCGGGCCGTCGATGGCGGAAATCCGATAAAACAGCGGCAGGTCGTCCGGCCAGGCGGCGCGCACCGCTTCCGCCACCTCCAGCGCGAACCGCATGCGGCCTTGGATATCGCCGCCATAGGCGTCGTTGCGCTTGTTACCCAACGGCGACAAGAAGCTTTGGATCAGGTAACCATGCGCGCCATGCACTTCGATGACCTTGAAGCCGATTTCCGCGGCCCGCCGCGCAGCAGCCGCAAAATCCTCGACAATCTGCGCGATCTCGCCAGTCTCCAACGCGTGCGGCGCGGGCCAGCCGTCACCGACCGGCTCCGCGGATGGTCCGACCGTTTCCCATGCATCAGCATTGTCCGGCGCCAGGGGCGTCCCGCCGCGGAAGGGCGGTTCCGCCGACCCCTTACGGCCGGCATGGGCGATCTGCATACCGGGCACGCAGCCCATTTCTTCGATGAAGCGCACTGTCGGACGGATCGCTTTCGCCTGTTCATCGGTCCAGATGCCAAGGCAGGCGGGTGTGATGCGCCCGCGCGGCTCGACAGCCGTCGCCTCGGTGAAGACCAATCCCGCCTTCCCCCGTGCGAACGTGCTGAGATGCGCGAAGAGCCAATCGCCCGCCAAGCCGTCTGTGGCGGAGTACATGCAGAGCGGCGAGACAGCGATCCTGTTGGGCAAGGTCACGCCGCGCAGTTCGAGCGGCGAGAAAAGCAGAGATTCTTTTGTCACGGATGAAATCCTCCGTACTGGGACTGGCGTCTTTATAGGATGTCGGCGACGGCCTCGCGATAACGTTCGATGCCAGCGACATGGTCGGCGAAGCTGCTGCCCTGGATGCGCTTGTGGTGCGCGCGCTGGCGCGCATTGTTCACCGTGATGTGGGTCACGCCGGCCTCTTTCCAGAATTTGGCTTCGGCGCGCCATTCCTCCGGTCCGCCTTCCGCGATCGAGGTCCAGATCTCGAGCCCCATCGCGGCCGGGTCGCGGCCTTCCTCTTCGGTGTAGCCCCGCAGCTTCTCGAACAGCGCCACGGCCTCGGCCCCGGCGGGGTGCGACAGCATGATCCAGCCGTCGCCGTACTTCGCCGTCCGCCGCAGGGTCGCGTCCACATGGCCACCGAACCACAGAGGCATCGTCCCCTTGAGCGGCCGCGGATTGATGCCCGCGTCCGGAATCTCATGCCACTTGCCCTTGAAAGAGACATGATCCTCAGCCCAAAGCCGTTGCATCACCTCGACCTGTTCTTCGGAACGCTTCCCGCGATCGTGAAAATTCTCGTTTAAGGCCACGAACTCTTCCTTGTTCCAGCCGATCCCGACGCCCAGCCGGAAGCGGCCGCCGCACAGCACATCGAGCGACGCCGCCTGCTTGGCGACCAAAGCGGTCTGCCGCTGCGCCAGGATCAGCACCTGTACGGAGAACTCGATCCGCTCGGTCACGTTCGACAGGAACCCGAACAGGACGAAAGGGTCGTGGAACACGTCGGCCGACGTGTTGCGGCTCATATCCCAGTCGGGCCGGTTCGTGACATTCACGCCCAGCACATGATCGGTGCCGGTCAAATGATCATAGCCCAACGCTTCCGCCGCCTGGACGAAGGCGGTGACGGTTTTCGGGTCATGCCCGATATCACTGAAGGGTAATGCCGTGCCCAGCTTGATGCGGTCGTTCATGCGCGTTCCTCCTCGTCGTCTGCGCTTCTTATAAGGCAGTCCAGGCCCGCGCTATAGGTTGAATGGATTCCCTTCACGGATTGACTGACGCGACGTCACGGTACCTTCGGCATCGAACATTAGGATTTCGCCATCGCGGGTCGCCGTCGTCCGGCACAACCGGTCGCTCCCTTCCCATTTCGACCACTACACGCAAAGCCGATCACCGTCGATCTCCCAGCGGCCCTGGTCCGTAATCGTGATGCTGAATTTCTGTGCCACACCGCGCGTAGAACCGTCGGGATGAAAATAGATCTTAAAATCGGCACCGAAGAAATCATTCGCTTCGCCGATAATCGTATTGCCGATAAGGCGTGCCTCGATCTCCGCCCCCGGCCATCTGTCGTCCGCGACGGTGACGGCCGGGAAAAGCAGTGCGAGCAGGAATGCGACCCTCAACATTTCCCTTAGCTAGGACAAGACAAGTCAGCTGGCAATATGCACTGACACGGTTTTGAAACCCTGTGCGGTCTCCCTAAACCGCGGTCACCTTGCACAGCCGCGTCTTCAGGTTGGTCTGGTCAGCCATCGGATCGCGCTGCGTGTGATCGGTCAGAAAGTTGACTGGGCGCCACGGGTTGTAAGGCTGCTTCTCGCCCCAGCCGAGCGGGATGTAAACCGTATTGGGCCGAATGCCGTCGCGCACCCAGGCGCGCGCTTCGACCACACCATCCGTCGTCTCGACCCGCGCCACCTCGCCGTCCGCGATGCCCAGTTGGGCCGCCTTGTCCGGGTGCATCTGCACGTAAAGGTCCGGCCACATTTCCTGTGCCTGCCAGAAATCGTGGGTCCATGAATGGAAATGCGGTGCCGGCGGCCTGCCGGTGACGAGTTCGGTGTCGTAGCCCTGTGCCCGCAGCCGCGCACCGGGGGAATCGTTCGACCCCTGCACGATGCGCGCGGGCCGGTTATAGGTCCGACGCTCCGAGAACATCGCGGGCTGTTCCATCCCGCCAATCTCACCCTCACGCTCGATATAGGGCAGTTCGATGAGCTGCTCTCGTTCGCTGTAGAACTCGGGAAGCGCCGACAGCCCGATTTCAGCGAACGCGGCTTCCTGCTCCTCGGTCCAGAATTCGAGCTTGCCGGTCTCGGTCGGAAAGCGTTTGCCTTCCGACTGGCCGAGCGCCGTGGTGCCTTCGAGATACATCGTCTCCGGCGCTTCGCCGTTCTCGTCCATGGGGAAGCGAAGAGTACGCGTCGGGCTGGCCCGAAACGCTTCGGAAGTACACCCGCGCAGGAAGGGACTGCCGGCGCACATCTCGTCCCAGAAGGTGCCCGTGTCCTTGTATTCCTCTTTCAGCACATCGCCGAAACCCAGTCGCTTGCCCAGCTCGATCCAGATCCAGCCGTCCGACCGTGCCTCGCCCGGCGGTTCGATCAGCTTGTCATTCCAGACAATGCGGCGTTCTTCCGAAGCCCGACTGATGCCCCCCTTCTCAATCCCGCTCGCCACCGGCAGGACGTAATCGGCGAATTGGTTCGCCTCGTTTTCGAACAGACCCATATGGACATAAAGGTCGAGCGCCAGCGCCGCGGCGCGGACATGCTCCTGCGACGGCCAAAGCGAAAACGGATTGTTCGAACCGATCATCGCCGAGATGCGATAAGGCTCGCCTTCCGTCATCGCCCGCAGCCAGGCGGATTGCGTCCGGCCCACCGCCGGGCGGTCCGGTGTGGTCCGGCGATCTTCGGGTGCATTCGCCTGGATGAACATCGCCGAGGAGATGTTGAAGTAGCCGCCGCCCGGCCGCGCCCAGTTGCCGGTCATCGCGGCCAGGAACATCAGCGCGCGATTCGTTTGCGTGCCGTTGGAGTGCTGGTTGATACCGCGGCTGCCATAGATCATGCAGCCATCGACAGTCGCGATCGCCTCGGCCAGTTCCTCGATCTTCTCTTGCGGGATATCCGTAATCGGCGCCGCCCAGGCGGGCGTATAGCCCTGCCGGTCGAGATAATCGCGCCAGCGTTCCCACCCCTCGATCCAATTCTCGCAGAAGTGCGCGTCGTGCAATCCCTTGGTGAAGATATGATTGATCATGGCAAGCACCAGCGCCAAGTCGGTGCCGGAGCGGATTGCCAGCCATTCATCCGCCTTGTTCGCCGTCGCGCTGAGACGCGGATCGATGGCGATCATCCGCGCGCCGTTTTGCCGACGCCACTCATTGATCATGCCGAAATAGACCGGCCGCGTTTCCGCCTGATTATCGCCGATATAGACGTAGAGTTCCGCGCTGCCAATGTCGGTCGGTGTATAGGTGTTGGGCAGCGCCCGGTTGCCCTGCACCATGCCGAAGGTCAGGTTCTTGGAAGAGGAACAGTAAGGCTCCGTGCTCTCCTGGTTGGGCGTCCCCCACATCTGTTGGAACAGGCGGACATAGCCCTGGTTCGTGATGATGCCCGACCGCGTGCCGGAGAAGAGCGCCAGGGTTTCCGGGCCATAACGGTCCCGCAATTCCAGCAGCTTGGCCGCGATCTCATCCAGCGCCTGTTCCCAGGAGATCGGTTCCAGCCGTCCGGAGCCACGCGGCCCGACCCGCTTCATCGGGCGGGTCTGCCGTCGCTCATTGTTGTAGAGCTGCAGCGTCATCTGCGATTTCGGACAGATGTGCCCCTTGAAAGCGGGATCCTCGTCATTGCCGGTGATCCCGACAACCTTGTCGTCCTTGAGATGAAACTTCACCGGGCAGCCGTTGAAGCAAACATTACAGGAGCCTGGCACCACGCGATCGGCTGTGCGCATCTCGCGATCGGCGCCATAGGGTCCTTCGCGAGTCACGGTCTTCAACGGATCGCGGCTCGACTGATCCTCCATCAGGGCGATCAGCTTGAGGTCTTCACTGTTGTCCCGCTGGCGGTCCGGCGGCAAATAAACTGTCGCCGGGCCCATCAGGAAATGATCGTGGTCGATCGGCTCACGCCCCTCTTCCGCCACGGCGGCGAGATGGTCTTTCCGTTCGCCAAAACGTATGGCCGTCGTCGGGCAGACGCTGGCGCAGGCCGGCGTATCGCCGCGGCCGCGCCGGTCGGCGCACAGATCGCACTTCACCGCATGATGGTCGATCGGATCGAATCCCATCGCGCCGTAGGGACAAGCCGTCACGCATTCGCCGCACCCGGTACAGCGATCTTCGTTCACGGCGACGACGCCGGTTTCCGGATCTTTATGGATCGCCTTCGGATTGACCGGGCAAGCGCGCAAGCAGGCAGGCCGCTCGCAGTGCTGGCAGCTCACGGTCAGCAAGTCGACATGCGGCGTGCCCGGCGCCTCCAGCCACAGCACTTTGTTGCGGTACTCGTGCGGGCCCAGCCCGTGCTCCTGCTTGCAGGCCGCCTCGCAGCTTTTGCAGCCGATGCAACGGGCCATATCTATCATCAGGGCAAGCTGGCTCATGGCGCCCCCCACGCGGCGAGATGCCACCAGGTGACCGGACCGCCATTGGCCACATAGCCGGCGAAGAAGGTTACGGTAATCACATGCAAGATCAATCCCAACAGAAACAGGAAGGCGACCCCGATATGCAAGGCGCGCCAATAGGCCAGGATCGGCGAAATCGCGCGCCGCTGGCCGATCAAATTCTCTTCCGCCTTCGCCAGCTTCACATACCTGTAGCTCATTAACGGATGCCGCAACCAGTGCGACAAGGTCGGCGAGAACAGTGCTTCCGCCGCGCCCGGATCAAGCTGACCCAGCAGCGATATCTTCGCGTCGATGATCGCCCGCATCTGCGTTTTATCGACCGCACCGGCGCCAACAATCGCCGCGTATTTGCCGCCGAAAATGCCAGATATCTGATGCGCCAGATACGCGCGGGCCAAAGCCCCTTGCACGACCAGGAACAACCCACCTGCCAAAAGAAGGGCCGGAGGCCGCCGCACATAGAGGCCGGAATGAACGACCAGAAGCGCCACGCCGACGGTCGCCGCCAGAACGTGACCGATAAACCAGGCAGGCGGGCTATCCGCCTTGCCAGACCGTTTTGCAACCGAGAAAGCGAAGGGGATCAGGCAGAGCAGCCCCCCCAACACGCCGGTCAGATAAAGCTCCGGACTGCCCGGCGTCGACCAGGCTGCGGGCAAAGCGGGGCGGACGATAAAGAAGAGAACCGTCAGCCCGGCGACACCGCCGAGCACGGACAGCAACGCATTCTTGCGGAGCACCGGGCGGGACACAGGCGTATGCAGGGTGGCGTTGCTCATGAATTGGAATGACCGAGCTCGGAGTGTGTTTTGAGTATTCAAAATGACGGGCGGGACCCGAATTTGCAATCGACGACCTAATCCATCCTCAGTTCCTGGCGCAGACGCGGATAGCACAGCATCAAGGTCAGGCCCCGGAATCCGAGGAATGCGTTCAGCGCCAGCCACAGCGCGTGGTTGTCGTAGGCGGGCAACAGCGTGAACATTGCCACCATGTAGACCGCGAAAGAGAACAGCATGCAGGCCAGCATGGTGCGTGCCCGGCGGGCGCCCAGAAAGATACCGTCGAAGGTGTAGGCCCAGACGGATATAAGCGGCATGACGATCGCCCATGGTAGAAATTCGGCCGCAGCCACGCGAACGGCCTCGATATCCGTGAGGAGCGCGACAATCGCAGCGCCGAAGAGCCAATAGATCAGAAAATTGATCACCCCGACCACACCGGACCAGAGCAGAACGGCGCGCGCCGCCTGGTCGAAAGCGCGGCGGTCGCGACGTCCGGTCGCCTGTCCGATCAGCGCCTCTGCCGCGTTCGCAAGGCCGTCCAGACCGAACGAGGTGATGAGCATGAAATTGTACAGCACATGGTTCGCGGCCAGCGGCACGTCGCCCAGTTTCGCGCCTTGGGTCATGAAAATGGCCGACCCGGAAACGACGCAGAGCGTCCGCAGAAAAATGAAGCTGTTGAAGGTCAGGATGCCCTTCATCTTCGCGAAATCGAACACCCGCACCCGGCTTTCCGCTTCCGGCAGGCGCTTCAAATGGCGACGTACAAAATAGATCGCGGCTGCCACGCCGCAATATTCCGCGATCAGTGTCGCGGCGGCGACACCTTCGACACCCCAGCCGAAGCCGAAAACGAACAGCAGGTCGAGCAGGATATTCACCACATTGATTCCAACCTGCAGGACCAGGGGAATACGGGCTTCCTGCATGCCGTAGAACCAGCCGATGATCGCGTAGGTCGACAGTGCCGCTGGCGCGGCCCAGATACGGATCAGGAAATAGCGCTCGGCCAGGGTTTCGACCTCGCCGCTCGCCTCAACGATCCAGATCGCGAACGTCACGATCGGTAGTTGCAACAGGATCAAGCCGCCGCCTATCGCCAGGGCGAGGAACCAGGCGCGGCCCAGCATGGCGCGCACTTCCGCCCAGTCGCCGGCACCAACCGCCTGCGCGGGCGGCCCCGTCGGGCCAAGGCGA
>JAPPPC010000561.1 GCA_028817685.1 Rhodospirillaceae bacterium | reverse complement strand
CCGACAGCGGTAACAGACGCATCCTTTACTTAGCTGAAGTCTTGGATCCGAAATATCGCAACAGAGGGCGGCGAAATCCTGGACACGCCGCACGCACCGCGTGCCTGGTGGCCTTTTCGAAAGCGGATTTTAGTTCATCGCAATCGCGAACCCGCGTTTCAAACTCATGGTTATGGACTGCAACCTCTCCAAATTTCTTATCGAGCCCAAGATAGCTGTTCGTCACGACTGTCGCTTCGACTGCAACCGTACATATCGATCCGCTACAGCTACCCGTCGGTGAAAATATGTAGGTATAGACCTGAACGCCGATTTCGTTTTCCCCAATCGCACTAATTGCCGACACCGGCTCAACAGCGTCAAAGATTGACGATAGCATCTCCTGCGCGGCGTCGCCGGTGATTGTCCACGGCTCGACCTCGATCACGCATTTCTTGCTGTATATCCTACTTTCGAGGCGAATTGCCATTGCTCTTTGCAAAAAGACCTTTCCCGCAATTCTTTCGGACCCGGCATGCGGAGATTGTTCTGCCGTCCCCGTAGAGCTTAAAAAATTGCCAAGAATTTTGTCGGATTGGCATCCTGCAACGGTCAAAGCAATAAGGGCGAAGATCAGTCGGGCTGAGGTTCGGCAATGGTTATGAGGTACCCGGTTCATGTCTCAGATACCCGTACTTTTCGACAATCCGATGTGCGTCGTAGACTTTCATCCCCAAGTAATCCTCAACTTCTTTCTGAGCAATCGGTTTAAACTCGGCCTGTAATTTTTAGATTTTGCCCGTATAATCACGGTTCGTTTCAACGTTATATGTGTACGTTACCAAGTACTGATCGAAGCTCTTGCCACTCATATCTCGTACGACAAAGATGTTCTTCTTCTGCTCGATTGTGGCGTCCGCCATACGGAGATACATGACGCCAATTGAGTCTTCCTTGGTATGCCGGGTCAAACTATCGACTTTGATGGTACGCCAACCGTCCTCCGTTTGGCCCAGCTCCGCCCGCTTGTATAGGTGAGTCTGACAGGCACTCAGCCCCAGGAAGCACATCACCAGAATAAAAGTACAAACTCGCTTTCCGTATGCCATAGGATCGCATCGCTCCATCCATTTCAACGATTCGAATAGTAAAATTCCCAAACCCTACTATAGACGGTACACACGACATTATAGAATTAATTTGAAATTCTTCCCTTTTAGAGAAGCAAGCATTGGTTTTCGGGTGCCTGACGCTGTGCAGCACGCTTGAATGGTCTGAGTTCATTTCAAATGAGACACATTCGGCAATCCGCAAAATTCTAGGGATTAGTTCGCCTAACCTTTTAGCTTGGCAGCAATACTGCTAGGCGCATCGGCCAATCGACGGGCCCCGGCCGCTTCCAGCTCTTCCTGTGTGCCATAACCGTAAAGCGCACCGATTCCAAATAGCCCATTGTTGACCGCCCCGATCATGTCGTGTTCGCGGTCACCGATCATCGCACAGGCCTCTGCCTGAAGTCCGGTTTCCTGCAGCGCGTATTCCAGCAGTTCGGACTTGTCGGCCCGCGTGCCGTCCAACTCCGAGCCGAAAACCCGCTCGAAATGGCCTGCGATACCGAAATGTTCGACGATGCGTCTGGCATAGACATGCGGTTTGCTGGTCGCGACAAACAAGCGTGTCCCTGCGTCGCTGAACGCCTGCAGTGTATCCGGAATGCCGTCGTAGAGATCGTTTTCGTACAACCCGACATCGCCGAACCGTTCGCGGTAAAGCGCCACACCCTGATCGGCGCGCGCCTCGTCGACCAGTTCCACGAAGCTCGCACGCAGCGGCGGGCCGATGCACCAAAGCAGATCATCGGTCGCCGGAACAGGGACGTCGAGCCGCTCAAGCGCATATTGGATCGATTTCGTGATACCGATCTTGGGGTCCGACAGGGTGCCGTCGAGATCGAAGAAGACCGTTTTCATCGCCTGTCCAGCCTTCCCTCGCGCCGGTCCTTTTCCATACGCGCGTCATCCCTTTGTGCCGGCATGCCGTAGCCACCGCCGCCCGGCGTGGCGATGCGCAGCACGCTGTCGCGCGGCAAGGGCTGTTGTTGCACCGCCGAGGGCAGTTCCTGTGCCATACCCGCCGGATCGAGCATAAACAGGCCAGTCGCGCCATCCGCACCGCCCTCGACACCCGGCGCGGCAACATCCTGCCGTTCACCGCTCAGACTGACCGTGATGTCGTCTCCTAAAATACGATAGTCGCGCACGATGCCGTCGCCGCCACGATGTTCGCCCGCACCACCAGAGCCGGTACGCAAGGCGTAGGTTTCGACCCGCACAGGATAGGCGTGCTCCAGCGCCTCTACAGGCAAATTGGCGCTTCCCGAGGTCAGCGTGCGGACCGCATCGAGGCCGTCGCGGTGACCCTGTGCGCCGATTGCCCCCGCCACCGTTTCGTAATCAACGAAGTACCGCCCTGTGCGCGGATCCGTACCGGCCAAAACCAGCAGATGGTGCGGTCCGGACCCGGCAAAGCTGCGGCCGGGAATTGCTTGCGACAACGCAACCTGGATCACGTCCGACAGCACGCTGCAAGAAATCGAGCGTGTCCCAACCGGGCCCGGCGGTACCGGCTGCACGATGCATCCCGGCGGCGCTTCGATCCCAATGACGCGGAAGGCACCGCCATTGGCCGGCGCGTCAGGATCGAGCAGCGCCTTGACGACGCAGAAAACCGTGGCGACCAGCGCCTGGTGCGGAATGTTGCGGGCGGTGTTGAGTTGCGGGGCGGTACCGGCAAAATCGAAACTCAGCGTGCCGTCGGCCACGGTCACGGTGCAGGCGATCCGCGCGAAGGTACCCAATTCGTCACCGCTCAGGAAATCTTCCGCGCTGTACTGACCATCCGGCAGCGCGGCGACGGCGGCATGGAAACGCCGCTCGGTGAAGGCGAGGTAGGACTCGAGCGCATTCTCGAACAGCGCCGCGCCATAGCGTTCGACCAGCGCCGTAACCGCCCGGATGCCCACATGGTTGGCAGCCAGTTGTGCGTTGAGGTCCCCTTCCCGCTCCTCCGGCGTACGTGAATTCAGCAATATGATCTCAAAGATGTCGCGCGACAGTTCGCCCGTGGCCACGAAACGCACCGGCGGGAGGCGCAACCCTTCCTGGAAAATGCTTTCGCAGACCGCCGCCTCACTGCCAGGCACCATGCCGCCGACATCGGCGTGGTGCGCAATGTTGGCCACATAAGCGACGATGCGACCCTCGTGGAAGACCGGCGCCACTAGGTTGAGGTCCGGCAGGTGCGAGCCGCCGCCATTGTAGGGATCGTTGGCGATGAACATGTCGCCCGGTTTGATCGTGTCCTCGGGAAAGCGCTGCTGCAGACTTTCGATGGCGCCGATCATTGAGCCCAGATGAATTGGAACATGCTCGGCCTGGGCAACGACTTCGCCTTTGGCATTGAAGATCGCGGTCGAAAAGTCGTTGCGCTCCTTGATATTCGGTGAGAAAGCGGTGCGCATCAGGGTCACGCCCATCTCCTCGGCCGCGGCCAGCACGTGCCGGCCGATCACTTACGTCGTGACCGGATCGAGCTGTTTGGTCATGCAAGCGTCCCCAACCGAATTAGAATATTGCCTAGCGCATCGACCTTGACGGCGGCATCGGGCGGCACGACGGTCGTCGAATCCGTCTGCTCGACGATCGCGGGCCCATCGAAGCTGTGTCCCGCGCCGAGCTTGGTACGAT
>JAPPPC010000647.1 GCA_028817685.1 Rhodospirillaceae bacterium | reverse complement strand
GGTCTTTTCCGGCTGATGGTGGAGCAGACCGGTTCTGTAATGCTTCAAGTCAGGCCCCTTCGGGTCGGTCAGAACGCGTTCCCAGTGTGCGTTATCCCGTCTACGTCGCCCAGCCGCCTGCGAGCGGGATGATCTGGCCGACCATGTGCGTGCAACTCTCGCTCGCCAGATAGGCCGCGAGTTCCGCTGTCTCTTCCGCGGCGCCGACCTTGTTCGTCGGCACGTTTCGCTTCACGTGGTCCAGGAACTTCGCGTCGTCGAGAATGTTGTCGGGATAATAGGTGTCGTTGTTGATGTAGTTCTGCGCGATCGCGTTCGCCTGGATGTTCGATCGCGCTAGCTCCAGCCCGATTGCCTTGATGAAACCGTTCTGGGCGCCGCGCGCGGCGCAATAGGCCGCGTTGTTGGGGATGCCGCGCAACGGCGCGGCGCTGGTCACGGCGATGATCTTGCCGGCGCGCCGGTCCAGCATCTGCGGCGTGACCGCGCGGACCAGATACATCAGCGGATGCACCAGCGCGTCGAACAGCGTGTTCCAGTCGGCATTGTCGATGTTCTGTACCGGGCCGGTCATCGGCGGCTCCGCCAGATTGGCGACCAGGATGTCGATCTCGCCGGCGGCCGCGATCAGGTCCGTGCAGGCGCGCTCTGAGGTCAGCGGACCGTCACTGGTGACGACGGTTATGCCGAGCGCCTCGAACTTCGCCTGGATGGCGCGACCCATATAGCGGTCGACGCAGGTGATCAATGCGGTTCTGTTGGTCATGGCACGATTCCGAATGGGTGAGACTGTGGTTTACCGAGTCGGTTGCACCGTGACCGGTTGGTCCGCCTGACGTGGCGCGATGGTGACGGTAACCAGCGAGCCGCTGAGCGTGCGGGGTTGAATCTGGACCGTGGCGGCGCGGTCTTCCCGCGTGAAGGCCAGGACGCTGATGTCCGATTGCACGCTCATCACCGGGGCCCAGCGAAAACTTGGCATTTCCTGTTGATAGAAGGCGAAGGCCTTGGCCGCGGACAGGCCGACCTTCATCACGACCCGTCCGGTCCAGCGGTCGCGGCTGCTGAGGATCAGCGAGCGCTCGGTATCCATGGTCGCGCCTTCGGGAATCGGGATGTCGGTCACCGGCCGGAAGTCGGCCGCCGGCGCGTCCGCCGGCCCGACCGTCGCCGGTAAACTCGTCTCTCTGCCGGCGCAGGCGGATAACGCCACCGCCGCGCCCAGAAGTATCGCCCGAATGAAAGTGCCCCGCCACATGCGCCGCAGCATAACGCAGGCGAGTCCGACCGGCAGCGGAAAACTGGCATGGGGTGCGGGAAATCGGGCATGATGATCGAGGCGCCACGCGAAAGGGCCTTCTGATGATTCACGACCAGCCGATCACCGACACCAGTGCCTGGACCCGGGCGGACATCGACGCCGACGATGGCTGGCAGTACCGGTTGACGACGGACGAGGTCGCCGATCTCGAACGCGCGCTCGCCGGTCTGGGCGACAAGGACCGGCCCTTGCTCGACATCACCCGCGACGATTTTCCGCTGCCGGTGCTCGGCCCGCGTCTGGCCGAAATCGAGCGTGAGGTCCGGTCGGGCCGCGGGTTCTTCCTGCTGCGCGGCATCCCTGTCGACCGATACGGTCCGGAAGATTGTTTCCTTATGAAGTGGGGGATCGGCACGCATCTGGGCCGGGCTATTTCGCAGAACACCTATGGCGACGTGCTGGGTCACGTGTTCGACTATCGCAAGGCGGACCCGAACGCGGTACGCACGCGCGGCTACCAGACCAGCGCCGCGCTCGACTTCCATGTCGACCGGGCGGATATGACCTCGCTGCTCTGTCTGCGCCAGGGCCGGTCCGGCGGGCTCAGCCGGATCGTCAGCTCCATGGCGGTGCACAACGCGATCCGCGACGCCCATCCGGAACATTTGGCGCCGCTCTATGACGGGCTGCCCTACATCACGACCGAGGCCACCGGCGCGACGGAGATCTGGAATGGCCCGGTGTTCGACGTGACGGAGGGCGTGCTGAGCTGTTCCTTCCGGCGCGGCACGATCCAGAAGGCGATCGACACGCCGGGCGTCGGGATCACCGACGAGAAGGCCGCCGCGCTCGCCTGCATCGACGCGACCATGCACGACCCGGATCTGGTCTATGAGATGGAGCTGACGCCGGGCGACATCCAGTTCGTCAACAACTACACGGTGCTGCACGGCCGCACGGCCTTCACCGACGGTGACCGGGAAACCGCACGGCGGCACGTGGTGCGGCTGTGGCTGAAGTTTCTGACGCCGCGCCCGGCCAGCGCCTATATCCGCGATCAATACAAAGGTATCGAGAAGAAGCTGGACAACAATCCTGCCGGCTTCCGCACGCAATAACCATCGCAGGGGGATCCATGCCGCTCGGCCTGTTCAGCTTCAACACCGAATACAGTATCCGGCCGGACCGGTTCGCCCGCGCGGCGGAGGACCGCGGCTACGAATCCGTCTGGTTCCCGGAACACACCCACATTCCGGCCGACCGCACGACGCCCTATCCGGGCGGCGGCGAGCTGCCGCGCGAATATGTGCACATGTCCGATCCATTCGCCTCGAGCGCCGCCGCCGCCGCGGTAACCGAGAAGATTTTGATTGGCACCGCGATCAGCCTGGTCAACCAGCACGATCCGATCGCGCTGGCCAAGCAGGTCGCGACGGTCGATCTGATTTCCGACGGCCGCTTCCTGTTCGGCGTCGGCGCCGGCTGGAACGTGGAGGAGATGAACGATCACGGCGTCCAGTTCGAGGAGCGTTGGCCCTATCTGTGGGAAATGCTGGAAGCGATGCAGGCGCTGTGGACCCAGGAGGAGGCGACCTACAAGGGCAAGTACGTGTCCTTCGAGCGCGCCTGGTCCTATCCCAAACCGGTGCAGCAGCCGCACCCGCCGATCCTGCTCGGCGTGTTCGACTCGCGGGTCGGACGCGCGCGGGTAGCGCGCCGCGGCAATGGCTGGATTCCGATCGCCTTCGATTTGGCGCGCACCAGGCGCAGCATCGCCGATGTACGCGAACGCATGGAAGCGAACGGCCGCGACCCGGATCAGCTCACCACCTCCATCCTCTATCTGCCCGCGAAAACCGGCGAGGACACGGTGCGCGAAGCGCTCGACTGCGGCGCCGACAGGGTTATCCTGCGCGTCCCGACGGAGGATGAGGAAACCGTGCTGGCCTTCATGGACCGGTTCCAGGCATTGGCGGGGTGACGGTCGGCGATTTTGGAACGGCGATGGTGTTCAGACATGCCTAACGATAGAATTGGCGCATGGACACACCACCGCTCAAGCGCAACACCAAGCGTATCTCGTCGGCGATCACGCATTACACCTTTCAGGAGACGCCGGTCGGCCGGCTGATGATCGCCGGGGCGGGCGAGGTGGTGGTGCTGATCAATTTCCCGACCGGCAGTCAGGCGCTGCAACCGCGTCCGGAATGGCAGCGCGATGACGCGATGTTCGGCGACGCGAAGCGGCAGCTTACGGAGTATTTTGACGGTACCCGGACCGACTTCACCATGGCGGTTGCGATGGACGGGACCGACTTCCAGAAGGAATGTTGGACGGCGTTGCGCCAGGTGCCCTTCGGCGCGACGGTCTCCTATGGCGAGCTGGCGCGCCGCGCCGGCCGGCCCAAGGCGAGCCGCGCGGTCGGTGCCGCCAATCACGCCAACCCGCTGCCCATCGTCGTGCC
>JAPPPC010000016.1:8901-14599 GCA_028817685.1 Rhodospirillaceae bacterium | reverse complement strand
GGTTGCCGAAAAAGGGATGAGTCGTTCACCGGCCGGCGTCAGCACCTCACCTTGCTGGTAAAATTCGCGCGGGATGCCTGTTTTGCGGGAGCCAACAGGCAATAACGGCCGAATTTTCTCAGAATTTATCCGACATTTTTTAATTTGTCCCCCATTTGGAGGACGTTCCAAAACGGCTCTGCCCTTAATTTCCCCCTCATAGCGACGACATGAACCGCGCGAAGAACAAAGAGGGGTTACGTTTCATGGAACAAATTCTGATTTCGGCTTTCGCCGGTTTAATTCTTATCGCCGCCTGTTATTTCGGTCGACGGATCGAACAAGACAGTTTGGAGCCGCAGGAAATAGACTCCTGAGCATATCCGGCTTCGCGGTCTTATATTGAACCCGAAAGGGTTGAGGAGCCCCGGTTCGCCGGGGCTCCATTTTATTGGGCTAGGCGTCGAATTTAATGACGCTGCGGGCGATTTCGCCGGTCTTCAGCGCCTCGAACCCTTCGTTGATCTGATCCAGCGTGATATGGCGGGACAGCAGCTCGTCCAGCTTCAGGCGTCCGGCCAGGTAGAAATCGACATAGTTCGGCATGTCGACCCGGAACCGGTTCGATCCCAGCGCGCCGCCGATAAGTTTCTTCTCCTGCAGGAAATCGGCGCCATGCACTTCGATCTTCGTACCGTAGGGAATCATGCCGACGACCGTAGCCGTGCCGCCGGGGCGTAGCATTTCGAAGCACTGTTCAGCCGTTTTCTTGAGGCCGATGGCTTCGAACGCGTAGTGGACGCCGCCATCGAACATCTCCTTGACCTGCTCGACGGGATCGCCGGCCGACGCGTCGATCACGTCCGTCGCGCCGAAGGCTTTGGCGAGGTTCAATTTCGAGCCGACGACATCGATCGCGACGATCCGTCCTGCGCCGGCGATTGCCGCCCCGTTGATGCAGGACAGACCGACGCCGCCGCAGCCGACCACGGCGACGGTGGACCCGACCTCGACCTTGGCCGTGTTGTGGACGGCACCGACACCGGTCGTCACGCCGCAGCCGATCAGGGCTGCTTTGTCGAGCGGCATGTCGCGTCGGATTTTCACCAACGCGTGCTCGTGCACCAGCATCATTTCGGCGAAGGAAGATAGGTTGGCGAATTGGTTCACCGGACGTTCTTCCTGGACGAGCCGGGAAGCCTGATCCCGGCGGCGGCGGGTCTCCTTCCCGTCGCAAATCGACATGTGGCCGGTCAGGCAGGCCTCGCAATGGCCGCAAAAGGCGGACAGGCAGGTAATGACGTGATCGCCGGGGGAAACATAGGTCACGTCGGTGCCAACGGCTTCGACGATCCCCGCGGATTCGTGCCCCAGGACCACCGGAAGGCGGTACTGATAGAGGCCTTCGATGAAGTGCAAGTCGCTGTGACATACGCCCGCGGCCGCCGTGCGCACGAGAACTTCGCGCGGTCCGGGTTTGTCGATCTGAACGTCTTCGATGACCAGAGGCTGGCCCACTTCGTGCAGTACAGCGGCCTTCATTTTCATTCTCCCTGTAGGTACGGCAATGTTGTAACCGGAACTCTGCAGAACCGGCCAGAAGGGGGCAATTTTTGTCCTAGAATTTAACCCCTTGTACAGACAGTGATCCTACACCCTTGTCTCGATAGGTCGGATTTTATTTTAATTTGGCGCTATTCTCGCCCATATGAGGGATTTGTAGGCACCGGGAGGATGCAAATATCGCAGTGAATGGACCCCGTCTTCGGCGGTTCAAGGGTCGATACGGAACGTTGATCGAACATGCGTGGTGCGATGCTTGCTCTCAGTGATATTCAAACGGAAATGCAACAATCATCAGACAATGCGCGGGGTCCCGGCGCTCTGATCGAAACGCTGGAGCGGTTGCGCCACGACTACGCCGAAACGCTTCCGGCGAAGATCGAAGAGGTGGCGGCGGTTGCTCGGATGCTGGCCGAGGGCGCGCGGGATGACGCAGCGCTTGCCGACCTCCGCAATCTCGCCCACAAGCTGGCCGGCTCAGGCGCGACCTTCGGCTTTTCCGAGATGGGGGAGACGGCGCGGAAGCTGGAGCATCTGTCAGACATAGCATTGGATCACGGCGGTCCGCTTTCCGATCGCTCTCGTCAGGAAATCCTCGACTCCGTGGTGGCGCTGCAACGGGTTGCCGCGCTTGGCGTGGATACCGCGATTGTCTCGCCGCTTCCCGTGCCCGGAGCAAAGGGCGAACCGCACGCGGTACTCGAGGCGGCTCTGAATCGCCCAATTATCCTGGTTGAAGATGACGACGTCCTGGCGATGCAATTGCGTGGCGAGCTGGAGAATTTCGGCTTCAGCATTACCATGCTGCGAAAGCCGTGCGAATTGCGGTCGGCGTTAGAGGCCGGAGAGTGCAGCGCGGTTGTCATGGATGTCGTTTTCGAAGGCGACGACAAGGTCGGTACCGATACCGTCCGGCAATTGCGGGACGACGGGGTTCTGACGCAGCCCGTGATCTTCGTCTCGGGTCGCACCGATGCGAAGGCGCGTATCGCAGCGGTGCGCGCCGGATGCGATGCCTATTTGCAAAAGCCGGTGAGCGTAACCGAGCTTGTCGATACGTTGGATCGCTTCACCGGTCCCGACGATACCGAGCCCTATCGTGTGCTGATCGTTGACGACGATCCCGCCATGGCCGCCTACAGCGATGCGGTCCTGAAAGGCGCCGGCATGATCACTATGACGTTGACCGAGCCGCTCGACGTTTTGGAGGCAATCGAATCCTTCTCGCCGGAGCTCATCCTGCTCGATCTCTACATGCAGGCCTGCAGCGGCACCGAGCTTGCCATGATGATCCGTCAAAATCAGGCGCTGGCCGGACTGCCAATCGTGTTCCTGTCGAACGAGTCAGAGACGGCGAGCCAGCTCGATGCGATGCGCCGGGGTGGCGACGATTTTCTGATGAAGTCGATGCAGCCGGACCATCTGATCACCGCTGTCGTCCTGCGGGCGACACGGTTCCGGGCGCTGCGGGCGCTTATGGTGCGTGACAGCCTGACCGGTCTGCTCGACCACACCGCGACCAAACAAGCGCTAGAAACCGAGATCGCACGGGCGCAGCGCAACAAGGATCCGCTGACATTCGCGTTGATCGATCTCGACCATTTCAAGTCGGTCAACGACCAGTATGGCCGCCAAGTCGGCGACTGGGTGATCAAGAGCCTTGCACGGTTGTTGAAGCAGCGGCTCCGGGGGGTCGACATAATCGGACGCATGGGCGGCGAAGAGTTTGCGGTCGTCCTAAGCGGAGCGGATTGCGAAACCGCTCGCGGAATTTTCGATCAGATCCGTGTCGCCTTCTCCGAGATCGTGCACCGAAGCGAGGACGAAGTATTTCAAGTTACCTTAAGCTGCGGTCTCGCGGCTTATCCGCATTACGGTACGTCGATCATGCTGACCGGTGCTGCCGACAAGGCGCTGTACGAGGCAAAACGAGCCGGACGCGACCGGGTCGTGGTGAGCCAGGCGCCCATCCGCGAGACCGTTCTGGAGCAGATCTGCTGAACGAGTCGGTTCTCGGTCCGCCAAGCAACGGGCGGCGGTCCGGTTGAGACCGCCGCCCGCAAGAACGTTCGTGAAAGTCAGCGCTTAGGCGTGTGAAAGCTGAGCGGTTGCATCAGCTTGTTTTCTTGCGCTTCCAACGCACCGAGCTTGGCGCTTTCCTGCGTATAGGCGATCCAAGCCGGATCCTGCCACATCGCGGCACGTTTGGCTTCGCGGTCGCCCGCATTCTCATACACCCAGATGTGGACATACTGGTTGGGATTGCCGGTTTCCGTCGTCATGTAGGCGAGCGGCTCGCCGAGATTGCGGAATTGCGGCTCCTTGCCCATCTTCTCGTACAGTTCGAGATGCTTTTTGATCGTGCCGGGCCGGCAGGTATAAGTGCGAACGTCGAGCAGCATGTTTGACTCCCTGATGCATGGTTCGAGAATTGCGAAAGGCACGCCGCGCATCGCACAGCGTCGCTGCCGCATTGTCTTCTCATGCGTGGGGGCCTGGCAAGGCCGGCGGCGTTACATCAGCCGGTTGATCCCATCGAATGCGGCGGTTTTGTAGCATTCGGCCAAGGTTGGGTAATTGAAGACCGTATCGACGAAATAGTCGATGGTGCCGCCGAGCGAAAGCGCGGCCTGGCCGATATGGATCAGCTCGCTGGCGCCTTCGCCGAGGATCGCGACCCCGAGCAGCTGTCTCGTATCGCGATGGAACAGCAACTTCAGCAGACCGATCTGGTTGCCTATGATCTGACCGCGCGATATTTCCTTGTAGGACGCCTTGCCGACCTCGTAGGGGATGCCCGCCTCGGTCAGCGTTTCTTCGCTCTGCCCGACGACGGAGATCTCCGGGATCGTGTAGATGCCATAGGGTAGAAGGTTGGGAACGCTCTCCGCTTTTTCACCGAAGGCATGGTAGCAGGCGATCCGGCCCTGTTCCATCGACGTCGATGCGAGGCTCGGGAAGCCGATAACATCACCGACGGCGTAGATATGGTCGACTTCGGTCTGGAAGTTCTCGTTGACGGAAATGAGTTCGCGGTCGCCTACCGTCAGGCCGATCTCATCAAGGTTCAGGTTACCCGTCGCCCCGGTCCGGCCGATACTGTACAGCGCGCTTTCCGCCTGGGTTTGTTTTCCGCTGCCAAGCGTGACGCGAACGCGCTCGCCGCGTTCGTCGCTGAATCTCTCCAATCCACTGGCCTCTTCGCCGAGGCGCAAGGTCATGCGGTTTTGCCGCATCTGATAGACCAGGGTGTCGATCACCTCGTAATCGACGAAGGTCAGCAGCCTTGGTCGTTTGTCGACGACGGTGACGCGGACACCCAGTGCGGCGAAGATCGTGCCGTATTCAAGCCCGATTACCCCCGCGCCGATGATGACGATCGAACGCGGCAATTCCTTCAAATTCAGGATGTCGTCGTTGGTGAAAATCTTCTGGCCGTCGAATTCGACATGGGAGGCTTTGGTCGTCTGCGTGCCGACCGCGATGATTCCCTTGTCGGCGGTGACGTCCCAATGACCGTGACCATCCAAGCCGGACAAACGAACCGTATGGGGATCGACGAATGTCCCTTCGGCTTGCAGGAGCTCGACCCGATTGCGTTGCAGTTGATGCCGGTTCACATCCAGTTCGTTGGCGATCACATTGTCCGTGCGGACCAGCAAATCCGACATGGTGATGTCTTTTTTCACGGTGTAGGACGCGCCGTAGATACTCCGCTCGCGGTATCCGGACAGGTGCAGTACGGCCTTGCGCAACGTCTTGCTAGGAATCGTGCCGGTATTGATGCAGGCGCCGCCGACCACGGCTTTATGCTCGACAATGGCTGTTTTCTTACCAAGCTTTGCAGCCTGCATTGCCGCCCGGTGACCGGCAGGTCCCGACCCCAGCACCAGCAACTCGTAGTCTCGCTCTGTCATCCACCCATTCCTTTGCCCGAGTGCGTCTCTACGCACATCCTCGCTAAGATACCGGGGCATAAGACGAAAAAATGGTTAACAAAAAACTTCGATGCACGAGGTCGGCGTTCGGCTGCTATAGTTCCGTTCCCGCCTGTTGCACGGTCCGATCGCATTGCTGTCCGAACTCGCCCCTTTCGCAGGGTTGCCTTACTGGGCCATCGCCTGCGTGTTCGCTGCGCATTTTCTCGGCTTCTTCA
>JAPPPC010000016.1:0-8891 GCA_028817685.1 Rhodospirillaceae bacterium | reverse complement strand
TTCTTCATCCGAGGCGCCTTTGGGTTCGGATCGAACATGCCGATCGTCCTGTTGACGGCATGGCTGCTGGAACCGCATCACGCCATCCTGCTCGTCGTCTTTACCGCGGCTTCGGCCCAGATTCATCTCTTTCCGCAAGGATTTGGGGCGGCGGACTGGCAGGTTACCAAACCTTTGATCGTGGGTATGTTCATTGGCGTCGCGCTCGGGACCTGGCTGTTCACGGTCCTCGCGGCGGATTGGTTGTTGCTGGTCATGGGCGTCGTCATCACGATGATCGTCGCGATGGACCGCATGCGATTATTGGAGCGGATGACGCGCTGGATTGATCTGCGGTCTCGCGCGGTGACGTCATCGCTCGCGCTTTTCTCCGGCACCGTCGGTACGGTCAGTGGCGGTGGCGGGCTTTACTTCCTGGTCGTCTATTTGAAACTTGCCTGCAAGACAGCTGAGTCCCTCAGAGGCACAAACTTAATCCTGTCCGGATTTTTTATTCTGATACGCGTGCTGCTATTGCTGCCGACAGGTCTCATCACCGGTCAACTTCTTGCCGAAGCGGTGCTCCTTTTACCGGCTGTGTTCCTGGGGACCTGGGCGGGAACGCGCGCTTTCCACCTGACAGAGCCGCGACGCTTCTACGATGCCCTGCAGATTCTGCTCTTCCTGGCGGCAATCGCGCTGATGGTGCGCGGCATCCTCAAGCTGATTTAAGCCGGCAACTTACTTCGGCTGGTTTTTCAGTTTGCGTTGCAGGCGCCGCCAGCGGGCGACATTACGGTTGTGTTCGCGCAGCGTCTTGGCGAAGGCGTGTCCGCCTGTTCCGTCAGCAACGAAATACAGCTCTTTTGTACTGGCAGGCTGTAACACGGCGGCCAGGGACGCGACGCCCGGGTTGGCGATCGGACCGGGCGGCAAACCCTTGATCACATAAGTGTTGTAAGGGTTGTCGGTCGCGAGATCCTTTCGGGTAAGCGGCCGGCCCAGTGGGCCCTTGCCGCCGGTGAGTGCGTAGACCACGGTCGGATCCGACTGGAGCCGCATGCCGCGGCGCAGCCGATTGATGAACACCGCCGCGATGCGGGGCCGTTCCTCCGGCGTGGCGGTTTCCTTCTCCACGATGGAAGCGAGAACCGCGGCGGCCTGCGGGTCGGCGAGCGGTAATCCTTCGGCACGCTGTTTCCACAGCCGGTTCAGCGTTTCGTCGCGCGCGTTCGTCATGCGCCGCACAAAAGCGTCCCGAGTGTCGCCGCGGATATAGTCGTAGGTCTCCGGCAGAAGGGACCCTTCGGCCGGGATCGCGGACAGCTGCCCGTCTAGGGCCGGCGCCGCCTCAATCAACCGGACTGTCTGCTGGCTGGTCAGCCCTTCCGGGATCGTGATTCGGTGGACCACCACGTCGCCCTTGCGGATCTTCGCCATCGCAGCCGCCGGGCTTATGCGCGCCGGAAAGGCGTACTCGCCGGCCTTTAGGTCCCGGTGCGCTTCCGTCCATTTCGCTTTTGCGACGAACAGCAAAGGGTAGCGCAACACTCCCGCCGCTTTGAGTTGTTCGGCGATCGCGCGCAGACCGGCGCCCCGCTCGATGACGATGACCGTGTCGCTTGCGAGCGGTCCCGGGTCTTGGAACGTCTTATTGCCCCAAACAACAACGCCGCCGGCGAGAAGCGCGGCGGCGATGGTGAGAACGGCGAGGGCGCCGAATGCGCGTTTCATTACGCGTTCTGCACGTCCGCGAAAATAAGGCTGGCGTTGGTGCCGCCGAAGCCGAATGAGTTCGTCATCACGGCATTGATCGGCCGTTCTTTCGGCTGCAAGGGGACGAGATCGATATCGCATCCCTCCGACGGGTTCTCCAGGTTCAGCGTCGGAGGTGCGACGTTGTCGTTCATCGCCTTGATCGACAGGATCGATTCAACGCTGCCCGCAGCACCCAGCAGGTGTCCGGTCGCGGATTTTGTCGATGACATGGAGAGTTTGTAGGCGTGTTCGCCGAACAGCCGCTTGACGGCGCCCAGTTCGATCTCGTCACCCAGCGGTGTCAAGGTGCCATGCGCGTTGATGTAGTCGATATCGGTTGGATCGTATTCGGCGTTGCGCAGCGCGGCCTTCATGGCCCGGAACGCGCCGTTACCGTCCTGCGCCGGCGCGGTGACATGGTGGGCGTCGCCCGACATGCCGTAGCCGACGACTTCGGCATAGATCTTGGCGCCACGCTTTTTGGCGTGTTCCAGCTCTTCCAGAACAACGATTCCGGCGCCTTCGCCCATGACGAAACCGTCCCGGTCCTTGTCCCAGGGACGCGAGGCTTTTTGTGGCGTATCGTTGAAGCCCGTCGAAAGGGCGCGGGCCGACGCGAAACCGGCAATGCCTAGGCGGCAGATCGCCGCTTCGGCGCCGCCGACGACCATGACGTCGGCATCGTCCCACTTGATCATGCGGGCGGCGTCGCCGATCGCATGCGCGCCGCTGGCGCAGGCGGTGACGACCGAGTGATTCGGCCCGCGGAAGCCATGTTCGATGGAGACATGGCCGGATGCCAGGTTGATCAAGTTCGCCGGAATGAAAAAGGGGCTGAGGCGCCGCGGTCCCCGTTTTTCGATCAAAACGGCGCCTTCGGAAATGCCGGGCAGGCCGCCGATGCCGGACCCGATCAGGACGCCGGTGCGCTCCTGCTGTTCCTCGGTCTCCGCCTTCCAACCGGAATCTTCGACGGCCAGTTTTGCCGCCGCGATCGCGAAGATGATGAACTTGTCCATCTTGCGCTGGTCTTTTGGTGTGACCCAGTCATTCGCGTTGAATTCGCCTTGATCCGTCTCGCCTGGCGGGACGTGCCCGGCGATCTTGCACGGCAGATCGGAGACGGCGAAGCCCTGGATGCCGCCGATACCGGACTCGCATGCAAGCACCCGATTCCAGGTCTTGTCGGTACCGACGCCCAAGGGCGTAACAGCGCCCAGGCCTGTCACAACAACTCGTTTCATCAACTTCTAACCATCGCGAAATCTGGTATCTGGAGTCTGACCGGAAAACCGGTCCAGAATTCGATCAGGCGTCGGCGTTTGCGTCGATGAACGTGATCGCGTCCTTGACTGTCTGAATCTTCTCGGCCGCATCGTCGGGAATCTCGCAACCGAATTCCTCTTCGAAGGCCATGACCAGTTCAACGGTGTCCAGGCTATCGGCGCCCAGATCATCGATGAAGCTGGCGTTTTCCGTCACCTTCGCTTCTTCGACCCCAAGGTGCTCAACGACAATCTTCTTTACGCGTTCGGCAACGTCACTCATCTTCGCTAACCCTTCAAGCTATTCTGGGCGATTGGTTGGAAACTCCGCGGATTCTTTAGCGGAAGCGCGCCCTAGTAACATAATTAATTCGCCAACACCAGCACCCCGGAACGGGGGCTGACCTCCCCTCATATCATCGCCATTCCGCCGTTGATATGCAATGTCTGGCCGGTCACATAAGACGCCTCATCGCTGGCCAGATACACGGCACCGGCGGCGATGTCCTCGATGGCGCCGAAGCGCCCGGCGGGGACAGCCGCGGCCAACGATTCGCGCTGCTGTTCGTTCAGCGCGTCCGTCATCGCCGTCTCGATGAAACCCGGCGCGATGCAGTTCACCGTGATGCCCCGGCTCGCGACCTCCTGGGCCAGGGACTTCGACATGCCGATCAAGCCTGCTTTGGATGCGGCGTAGTTGGTCTGTCCGCCATTGCCGGTGACGCCCACGATCGACGTAATCGCGATGATTCGCCCCCAGCGGCGCTTCATCATGCCGCGCAGCATCGCCTGGCTGAGCTGAAAAGAGGCCGTCAGATTGACGTCGAGCACCTGGTTCCAGTCCTCTTCCTTCATGCGCATGGCAAGACCGTCCCGGGTCAGACCGGCGTTGTTGACCAGAATATCGATCTGGCCGAGCGCTGCCTCGGCGTCCTTCGCCAGTTGCGCAGCGCCGTCTGCTGCGCCCAGATCCGCCGGGGTCACGTGGGCGCGGTCGCCCAGCGCATCGCGCAGTGCCTCCAGCGGCTCCATTCGCGTCCCGGATAAGGCGACGAAAGCGCCGCTGGCGTGCAGCGCCGTGGCGATGGCACCGCCGATGCCGCCGGACGCGCCGGTGACCAGTGCCGATTTTCCCGTAAGGTCGAACATCGTACCCAGCCCTTCGACGGTAAAACCGTCAGATATCTTTCAACAGCGCTTCGATGTCGTCTGGCGACTGAATTGAGCGGCCGGTCAGCTCCCGGTCGATCCGCCGGCACAAGCCCGTCAGCACGTTTCCGGCCCCCAACTCGATCAGCGTATCGACGCCCTGTTCCTTCATGTACAGCACGCTCTCCCGCCAGCGCACCATACCGGTGACCTGCTCCACCAGCTGGCGGCGGATGATCGGCGGATCCTGTACGCTCGATGCCGTTACATTGGTGACGAGCACGGGCGACGGTGCGGCAATCTCCGTCTCGCCCAGCGCTTTCTCCATGACTTCGGCGGCGGGCGCGAGCATAGAACAGTGGAACGGCGCGCTGACTGGCAGCGGCACCGCGCGCCGCGCGCCCTTTTCTTTGGCGATTTCGACAGCACGTTCGATCGCTGCAGTCGCACCGCTGAGAACGACCTGGCCCGGCGCGTTATCGTTGCCGACGTCGCAGACCTCGCCGTCCGCAGCTTCTTCGGCGACTTCCTTGGCCGCATCGAAATCGAGGCCGAGCAGGGCGGCCATGGCGCCATCGCCGACCGGTACCGCTTCCTGCATCGACTGGCCACGCAGCTTCAGCAGGCGCGCCGTGTCGGCCAAAGCCAGCGAACCAGCCGCCGCGAGGGCGGAATACTCGCCCAGCGAATGGCCGGCGACGAAGTCCGCCTTGTCGTCGATCGCGACGCCGCCTTCCTCCGACAGCACCCGGACGATTGCCATGCTGACCGCCATCAGCGCGGGCTGGGCGTTTTCGGTCAGCCGGAGCTCATCGTCCGGCCCCTCGAACATGACCTTGGTCAGGTTCTGCGATAGCGCGTCGTCCACTTCTTCGAAAACCAACCGTGCCGCCGGGGACGCCTTGGCCAATGACTGGCCCATGCCGACCGCCTGGGATCCCTGTCCTGGAAATACGAATGCTCTGCTCATTCTCAACCTTGTCTTTTTTCGTGGAATTAGAGCGTCACGCCGCCATCGATGACCATCGCCGTTCCGGTAGTGTAGCGCGATTCGTCACCGGCGAGATAGACCGCCAACGCGGCGATTTCTTCCGCGGTGCCGAGACGCCCGAGCGGTTGCCGGGCGATAAAGTCCTTGCGCGCCTGAACGGGATCGTCGAAGGCAGAGATCCGGTCGTCGAGCGAGGGCGACTGCACGGTCCCGGGACAGATGGCGTTGCAACGGATACCCTGGCGGATGTAGTCGGCAGCGACGGATTTCGTTAGGCCGATCACCGCCGACTTCGTCGCGCCATAGACCAGCCGGTCCGGCAGGCCACGCAGCGAGGAGGCGACGGACGCCATGTTGATGATCGAGCCGCCACCGGCCTCCAGCATCGCGGGCAGGAAGGCACGGATCATGCGAAAGGCGGCTTTTACGTTGAGGTCGAACCCGAAGTCCCATTCCGCCTCCGTGCAGTCGAGGATCGATCCGTGATGCACGAATCCGGCTACATTGAACAGGATATCGACGGCGCCTGTCTCCGCCGCCATGGCCGTGACGGCTGCGTCATCCGTGACATCGAGTGTGCGCACGGTGATCCCGTCCGTGTCAGCGATCTCCGCCAGCTTGTCGGGGTTGATGTCCGTGGCGATGACTTCCGCGCCCTCCGCGGCGAATGCCAAAGCCGAGGCGCGGCCGATACCCTGCGCCGCAGCGCTTAGCAGCGCCTTTTTGCCGGCAAGTCTTCCGCTCATCTTCCGCCCCTAGTGGGAGTGCCGCGGCATGCGCGCGGCGACGCCGTGATAGTTCGTTGCGAGCTCCAGGCAGCCGCCGGTGGACAGCTGTCCGACCATGCCTCGGTAAATTTCCTGCCAGGGCGTTTGGTGTTCCAGCTCCGGTGGCTCGTACGCGTCCCAGCGCGCCTTCAGCTCTTCATCGGACAGCAGCATGTCGACCTTGCGGGTGTTCAGGTCGATCCGGACCCGATCTCCGGTCTGCAAGATGGCGAGCCCACCGCCGGCCGCCGATTCCGGCGACGCGTTGAGAATGGACGGGCTGGCCGAAGTGCCGCTCTGCCGCCCGTCGCCGATGCAAGGGAGCTCCGCCGTCCCCGCTTGGACCAGCGCATCCGGCGGCAGCATGTTGACCACTTCCGCCGAACCCGGGTAGCCGAGCGGACCGCAGCCGCGGATGAACAACAGACAGTTCTCGTCGATTTCCAAGGTCGGGTCGTTGATCCGGTCGTGATAATCCTCCGGCCCGTCGAAGACGATGGCGCGCCCTTCGAACGCGTTCTCATTGCCCGGCTCCGACAGATATTTGGCGCGGAATTCGTCGCTGATCACCGAGGTCTTCATCAGGGCCGCGTCGAACAGGTTACCACCCACGACGACGAAGCCGGCCTGATCCATCATGGGGTCGTCATAGGGCCGGATGACCTTGTGGTCCTGGACCTTGGCATCGCGGTAGTTCTCGCCGATGGTCTTGCCGGTCACGGTCATCGCGTCTTCGATCAGCTTGCCGGCTTTCATCAACTCACTGCTGACCGCGGGGACGCCGCCCGCCAAATGATAGCCTTCGCCGAGATATTCCCCGGCCGGCTGACAATTCACGAGCAGCGGGATGTCATGCCCGTGGCTCTGCCATTCCTCGATGTCGAGATCGATGCCGATATGCCGCGCGATCGCCGTGATGTGGATCGGACAGTTCGTCGAGCCGCCGATGGCGGAATTCACCGCGATCGCATTGCGAAAGGCCGACATGGTGAGGATGTCCGAAGGTTTCAAATCCTCCCACACCATCGAGACGATGCGCCGTCCGGTTTCGTAGGCCATCTGGCCGCGCTCGCGATAAGGGGCCGGGATGCTGGCACAGCCTGGCAGCGACATGCCTAGCGCTTCGGCCAGCGAGTTCATCGACAGTGCCGTGCCCATGGTGTTGCAGTGGCCCAGGCTCGGTGCAGAGGCGGCAACCATCTCGATGAAATTCTCGTAGTCGATCTCGCCAGCGGCGAGTTGGCGGCGGGCTTCCCAGACGATGGTACCCGAACCGACCAGCTGTCCGTCCCAATGACCGTCCAGCATCGGTCCGCCGGACAGGACGATGGCAGGCAAGTCCGCGGTCGCGGCCGCCATGATGCAGGCCGGGGTCGTCTTGTCACAGCCGGTTGTCAGGATGACGCCGTCGATCGGGTAACCGTGCAGAATTTCGACAAGACCGAGATAGGCGAGGTTGCGGTCGAGTGCTGCGGTCGGCCGGCGGCCGGTTTCCTGGATCGGGTGCACGGGAAAGACGAAGGGGATGCCGCCGGACTCGCGAATGCCCGCTTTCAGGCGCTCTGCCAACTCGACATGGATTTTGTTGCAGGGCGACAAGTCGCTACCGGTTTGGGCGATGCCGATGATTGGCGAGCCCGACTGCAATTCTTCACGCGTAATGCCGTAGTTCATGTAGCGCTCGATATAGAGCGCCGTCATGCCCGGATTGTGCGGATCGTTGAACCAGGATTGGCTGCGTAGCGATGGCTTGCGTTGGTTGTTTGACATGCTTTGCCCCCCGAAACGCGCTGAATAATACGTATCCGCCGGATTATCAGGACGCACCAGGGTGCGTCAACCGATGCGTAAAGCCCAATGAATCTGGTATGTTAATACCATTTTACATTTTAAACATTCTGAGATAGCGTTTTCAGGTCGAAATTCACCTCTCGATCGGGGAATACGCATGGCGGTTCGAACGCCGGAAGCGGATACCGCTGATATAGCTGCTCAAAAATCTGTCATAATACAGCCGTCGCACAGCATCGAAGCGGCTGGCAACGCCGAAGTGCTG
This sequence comes from Rhodospirillaceae bacterium, assembly GCA_028817685.1. Classification (GTDB taxonomy): domain Bacteria; phylum Pseudomonadota; class Alphaproteobacteria; order UBA8366. Next base: position 926 of record JAPPPC010000016.1, on the reverse strand, counting down.
CTGCCAAGCGCGCGGTTCGCAACGGATGCATCCTATCTGCAGCAAGGGGATGATCTGGTCCTCGTTGGCGCGAATGGCACGATCGTCACGGTCCGCGGCTATTTTCTGCTCGACAGTCCGCCCGATCTGACAACGCCGGAGGGTGGGCGGATCACGCCGGCACTCGTCGACTCGTTTACGCCGCCGGAAGCCGCTGGGCAGTACGCCCAGCTCGGTCAAATTGCACAAACCGCACAGGCGATCGGGCAGGTCAAGGATTTGACCGGCCAGGCCTTCGCCATTCGCAGCGACGGTACCCGCGCAAAACTCGCCGCCGGCGATCCGGTCTACCAAGGCGATGTGATCGAAACCGCCGCGGGCGGTGCGGTCAACATGGTGTTCGTCGACGAGACGACCTTCGCGCTAGGCGCCGATGCGCGGCTGGCATTGGACGAGATGGTCTACAACCCGACCACGCAGCAGGGCAGCTCCGCGTTTTCGATCTTGAAGGGCGTGTTCGTTTTTACCTCCGGCCAGATTGCCAAGACCGACAATGCGCAGATGCAGGTCAACACGCCCGTAGCGACGATCGGCATTCGCGGCACCAAGGTCGCCGGCGAAATCAAACCCGCCGGTCAAGACAGTAAAATCACGGTGCTCGAAGGTGAGATTTCCGTCGCGACGCAGGCCGGTTCCGTCATCATGGGCGGGACCAACGAAACCACGACGGTATCCAGTTTCAATGCGCCGCCGACGGCACCCGTTATTTTGAGCCAGGCTGAAGTCAATCAGAGCTACGGCAGTGTCAACAGCGTGTCGGGCGGTTTGCTGAATAGTAGCGGCCAGAATCAGTCAGGTCCGGCGAACGCGGCCCCGGCACAGCACTACGGTGACGCGACCCCCGACGCTGCGGGTGAAGCCGAGGGTGCGAATGGTGAATTCAAAAG
>JAPPPC010000686.1 GCA_028817685.1 Rhodospirillaceae bacterium | reverse complement strand
CCCGATGCCCTTCGACACCATACCGTCCTCGGTCAGACCCAGATGCATCGCTTAGTCTCAACTATCCGCCAGTTTCCGATATACGGCTATCAGGCTCTGCACGTCGCTGACCTTGCAGGACAGGATGATCTTGTCGCGGCTCATGCCGAGCTCTTCGGCCCGCTTCGCGTTTTCGATGGCCGAGACGACAAGCGCTTCCTGGGTGATCTCCGCAGCGTCTTTCGGGTTCGGCAGCTTGGCGTTCTCATCCATCATCCGCGTCGCGAGTTCCTGGTCGAGGCTGCCCCAATTAACGCCGATACGGACCGGGCGGTCATATTCCAGCGCCGTCTCGATCATGGTCGAAAACTGTGTGTCCTTTTTCTCGCGAAAACCGACATTTCCGGGATTGATGCGATATTTGGCCAGCGCCTCGGCGCAAGCCGGGTGGTCGGTCAGGAGCTTGTGGCCGATGTAGTGAAAATCACCGACGAGAGGCGCCGTAACACCGAGCTTGTCCAAACCGTCACGAATATGCGGTACCGCTTTCGCCGCTTCCGGACGATCGACGGTGATCCGTACGATCTCGGAGCCGGCGCGGGCCAATGCTGCCGCCTGTGCCACCGTTCCCTCGACATCGGCCGTATCCGTATTGGTCATCGATTGAACGACGATGGGCGCGTTCCCGCCGATCTCGACACCGCCGACCTTCACCGGAACCGTCCTGCGCCGTGTGTTGGCCTGGTTGGACATCCTTCACTCTCTCCTAAAATTTATCGCGCGCGTTATGGATATAATCCGTCGATGACGCAAGGCGAGCGCGCGCTCTATTCGAACTCCGTGATGAAGTATTTCACCGGCTCGTCCCCGAGCACATGCGGACGGTGCCGGTGCGTGTGGCCTGCCGGGATATGGACAATGTCGCCAGGCCCGATCTCCACCTCGTGATCCGGAAACTCGTAGCGCAGCCGTCCCGACAGGATATAGGCGCTGTGACCGGTTTCACACCATGCACCGTCCGCGTCGCCGCCGGGGCTGCGCTCCTGATAGCGCACGATCATACCGTCAGCCATGTGCGCCTCCTTGACCTTCAGCGTATCGCTCTAGGTCACAAGTTCGGCGTCGCTCGCACGAAAGACATAAGGGCTATCTTGCGTCGTCATCGATGTCGTTCCCCACAATGCTGCGAATATCGATCGAATGTGTAACCGCTCCGTGACAAATGTCAGGGTCCACCATAGAGCCAGGCGAGACCATCGTGCGATTGCTGCGGTGTGCGTTGGCTGAGCGCCTGATTTCGCAGTTCACGCGCGACCCCTTCCGCATGATAGATATCGCCGAGGAAACGGGCCATCAGCTGTACACGGCCGGTGCGTAGATAACGTGCCTTTTCGTACGCCCTGAATGCCGCTGCGAAATCCTTCTCATTCTCTTCGACTTTGTCGGCCAGGCACACCGCGTCCTCGACCGCCATGCAGGCGCCTTGCGCGAAATATTGCAGCATTGGATGCGCGGCATCGCCAAGCAATGTAATTCGCCCCTTCGACCAGACATCCGTCGGCTCGCGGTCGCATAACACCCACATGCGCCAGCTCTCGACCTTTTCGAGAATGCTCATCGGTTGCGGGCCGACCCCGTCGAAACGGCGCATCAACGCGTCCCGGTCGCCGGGTTCGTTCCAGCCTTCCACATAGGCGTCATCGTGAAAGACCGCCACGATGTTGAACAATTCGCTGCGCCGCAGCGGGTAGTGAACCAGATGGTTGCGCGGCCCGGCCCACAAGGTCGCCGCATTCCAGCGCAACGCCTCTGGAAATTCGTCGTAGGGCAATACCGCACGGTAGGCGACATGGCCGGAGACACGCGGTGCACCATCACTGAAAAGATGCGACCTGACGCGCGACCACAACCCGTCCGCGCCGATCATGGCGCACCCGATATAGGTTTCACCCGCCTCGGTTTCCGCGACCACCGCTTCGCCGGTGTCCTCTATCGAAGCGACCTTCTGCGAGTGGGAGAGCGTAACCAAGGGCAACGCCACACATGCCTGCAGCAGCGTATCGTGCACGTCGGCCCGGTGGCTTACCGCATAGGGGTTGCCAAAGCGCTCGGCAAAGGCCCCTTTCAGCGGCACTTCGGTAATCGTCTCCGCCGACAGGCTGTCCTTCATGATCAGCTTCTCGACCTGCACCGCATTCACATCGATCCGTTCCCGCACGCCGAGCCGGTCGAACATGCGGAAAACATTGGGACCTAACTGGATGCCGGCGCCGATTTCGCCGAACTGCGACGCCTGCTCAAGGACGCAGCTCGACATGCCGATACGGGCCAACGCCAAGGCGGACGCCATGCCGCCAATCCCGCCGCCGACAATCAAGACCGGTTTGTTTTCGTTATCCGTCATGGTCCCGTCACATCACGCCTTTGCGGGTTCATCGAACGTCTCGTAGATTCCCAAGCTACGTTGCATCGGTGCGTCGTCAACGCTGAACAGAAATGCGGGGGCCGCACTGTTATTGTTTCGCAGCGTGATATCCGCATGGGTCGGTCCAGCAAAAGTGTCCGCTTCCGTCCAACGAATATCGGTTCCATCGATCTGCGCTTCGCCCGCGCCTTCTACCACGTGGAAGACGACTGAAGCGGATCGGCGCGGCAGATCAACCTCCTCGCCAGGCCGCAGCATCAACGCCGAGAAGCCCAAGGTCGGCAAGCATTCCCGTCCGGTTTCCGGATTGATATAGGCCAGACGGACGGGCTCGTGCGGACCGCATCCCTCCGCGTAGCCCAGCAAAGCTTGCCGGACATCGACCCATGGAAAGCGGAGCAGCGGGAAATCGCGTTTTTGGGCGTCTAGCGCCGTATAGGGGAGCAGTCCGGCCCGCCGATAGGCTGTTTGCGAGGAGTCCGGCATGTTCACGACCGGCTGCGACTCACCATCGATGCAGTAGGACGCTTCGATGTCATGAACCAAAGGAAGGTCGAGCGCGTCAAGCCAGATGACCGGCCCGTTCCCCTCATGGCCGTGCTCGTGCCACAGTTTCGGGGGTGTCAGGATCAAGTCACCGCGCGCCATGGGCAGCTTCTCGCCTTCGACGACCGTGTAGGCCCCCTCTCCCTCGACGGCAAACCGGATCGCGCTCGGCGTGTGCCGATGGTTGGGCGCGGCTTCGCCCGGCAAGATCAACTGCATGCCCAGATAGATTGTCGGCGTCGCCCGCACCGCATCCAGGCCAAGCCCCGGGTTGGCGAGAACGAGTACCCGGCGCTCCGCTTTCTCGATCGGGGTCAGTTCGCCGGCGCGCAACAGAAGCGGTCTAATGTCATCGTAGCGCCACAGGACCGGCGCGGTTTTCCGGATCGGTTTCCCGTAAGGCAGGAAGTTTCGCAGGCTTGGCCAGAGCGGGAGGAGATTGAATCCTGTCAGTGCCTGTCGATAGTCGAGCGGCAGTTCCTCAAGAGTTCCAAGCGCCGTCATATCCAAATCCCGTATTGGTTTACTGCTGTTTCGATTTTTTCGAGTTGTAGATGCATTTTTAACGGTTTTTTGCTAAAATGCGATCAAACTCGAGGCTGGAACGAATCCATTATAGAGGCGCGTTGTGTCACGGAACACAAACAGAAGCCTGAGCGGACCCGAAAAAGCGGCGGTGATGATGCTGGCGCTGGGCGAAGAACGCGCTGGTCCGATCCTCGAGCGCTTCGATACCGAAGAAGTTCGCGATCTCAGCCAAGCCATGGCCACGCTCGGGACCATCGAAGCC
>JAPPPC010000345.1:2320-3749 GCA_028817685.1 Rhodospirillaceae bacterium | reverse complement strand
CGTCTCATCTTCTCCGTTTAGCGACCGTTCTTCCATCATCGGCAAACCGCACGAAGCTGGGAATGTCACCGTTCTATCGGCGCGCCTCACCGAGGATAGCATGGCGACAAGAGGCAGAGCTTACAGCGTCTAACGCTTCGAATTTACTTCCCAAATCAACATAGCTGCACAAAACCAAAGTATAAAAATAGAAATTATATCAATACATATTATTATCCCTTTGTTTCACATTCCATATTTTCGCCACACTCTTGCCCATTTTTCTTTTTAGGTTGCGTCACATCACAAGAATGTGAGCTTAGCCGGGCAGAGAAAACCGGCCAAAAAGCAGGGCTGCTAGAACACCATCCGTCGCGTACTGGGCAAAAAGCCTATTCCGCGGTACGCGCATCATCTCACTTCCGACCGCAAGTCGGCGCAATCCGCGCATGTGCGCACCTGCGTCAACGTGCAGCCTGACGAACAAATATTTGCGTTAAAACAATACGTTACGAAACAGCATCACCCGTGTCGAAATGAAACGGAAAAAGACAAATCAAAATCTTCGAACATTCTACCAACCAGGGGCAGATAGAAAAATGGTTGAAACAGAGCAACGATTACCAGCCACAATCAGCGCAGGGATGGCGCAAAAGGTGAGAGACGCCTTTTCCCAAACTGTCGATGGACACCCGGCATCTCAAGGGATGCCGATGGAGTCGGAAGTAAAACATTACTATAATTACTTCTTGATCCATGAGGAAATTGGGTTCGATACTTTCATGGAGACGCTTGCGTTGGACCTATCGCGATCCTTCCCGGGATTGAATTTCAACATGGCATGGGTCAGGCAATGCGATGCGTTAAGCAATGTCCGCGGCGCGCGCCGGTCAGTTGCCAAGTTACGGGCCTACGTCCATGAACAACGATATTTTTCGGTCAGTTTTTGGGACATCCTTTGGACTTTGCAGGAAGTGTCCATGAACGCCCTTGGCGTGACTCATGACGAAGCCGGAACGACACCCCGGGAAGTGGATGCGCTGGCCTGGCAGTTCGTTCTTCGGGAAAGCAGACCTCATGTTCGAAACTTGAGGCAGCAACTGACCTATCCGGAAACGACGTCAGCCCGGAATGCCTTTCATCTGGTGAACAGCCTGTTGTCCGGCGTCCCGATACCAAAAAGCATGCTGTGCCGGAACCGAGCGACCCACTACTCGCCAGGCGGGCCTTACAAAACCTACTGTGCCATCGCCAGCGGACGCCCCATCGCGCCCGACTCCATCGGTTGGTCACGGGCTGAGCATCGCGCGGCACGAAAGCTGATTTTCCCGGAACAGCAAGATGATGAAGACCCCCGGATCGACCGGTTGGGCCCAAGTGCACCGGCGACACAGGGGCAGCCCGTTTTTGCAGCGCCAGACCAGCAGCCGGCCATGTTGCCCTTTGTCAG
>JAPPPC010000345.1:0-2310 GCA_028817685.1 Rhodospirillaceae bacterium | reverse complement strand
GTGCCGGCGAATCCGACCGCCGACAATTTGTCGACCCGGAAACCTGGTCCAAAGTCGTCGAACTCGCGATGCGCAATCTACCGCAGTTATCCCAGACGGCGATTCATCCCAGTTGAACAAGCGAGAAAATTCGGCAAAGGAAAAACGAGTATTGGGCGCGGCATCGTTGCCGCGCCCAGGGACTCTTATACCGAAGCCGCCACCTCAGCCAAACGGCGCATCGTATCGAGTGCCTGGCTTTCCGAAACACCGGGCCAACGCACCCGAACGATCAAATGGTCGATCCCGATTTCATCGCGCAGCCACCGGAGTTGTTCGCCGACCCCGGCAGCATCGCCGACGAGAAATTTTGACGCCATCAACGCTTCAAATTCCGAGCGGTTGCTGAATGTCGTGCGGCTCGATGCGGTACCCCAGGCTTGATAGGCGCTGTACTTGCCGTACAAAGCGTCTATCGACTCCGATACGGCACGCTCAGCCGTTTCACCGATATAACATTCGCGCATCGTTGGGCGCTCCGGCGCCGCAGGCTGGCCCTGCCGGGCCTCGTCGAACGCTCCGAACAGCTCGCGCAATTCTTCGAAACTCGGATTCATGCTCGAAACCCATACGTCGCCAATACGCGCGGCCCGCCGTATTGCCGCAGGCACGCTGCCGCCGATCCAAATCGCAGGCCCGGAGGACTGCTTCGGTTTCAAACTGATCGTGACATTGTCGGTCGAGAAGTACTTGCCATTGTGTGTGACGGAATCCTCCGTCCAAAGCCGTTTGATCAGCTCGAGCCCTTCGGTGAACCGAACAAGCCGTTCCTTCATGGGGACACCGATGGCAGAAAACTCGTCTTCGCGGTAGCCCATGCCAGCGCCGAAAATAAGTCGGCCTCCCGTGATCCAATCGAGGCTCGCCATCTCCTCGGCCAACACCACCGGTCGCGTGAAGGGCAAGAGAAAGACCCCGGTGCCCAGGCGTACCCGGCGCGTATGCGCCGCCAGCAACCCCATCAGCGGTCCAGGCTGAATCGACGCGTAGGGCGCCGAGACATAATGCTGCGGCAGCCACACCGAGTCGTAACCGAGCTCATCGGCCAATTCCGCCTGGCGCACCAAACCGGCGAGCCCCTCCTCGATGTTGGTTCCAGGTTCCCACTGCGCTTGAAGGAATACGCCCAGTTTCATCGTGTTTGGTCGCCCTTACGCCGAATTTTCAAGGAACTCGACCCAGTTTCCATCCGGGTCCTCGACCATCGATATGCGCACACCGGGCCGGACATCCCGCGGTTCGACCGCGACCGTATATCCGGCCTCGCGGCATTTGTCGGTTATCGCCTGCAGGTCCCTCACAGTGATCGTCCAATACCTTATGCCGGACGCCCCGAGCGGTCCGCCGGCATTGTCGGCTCGATCCGGCACCTGATCGTGAATAACCAATTTTACGACCGTCGAACCGCACATGAGACGATGCATGCGCCCGCCGCCCGCCGGCATCTCCGCCGCATATTCCAGTCCGATCGTGTCCCGATAGAACTTCAGAGCCGCATCGATATCGCGCACGACGATTCCGATATCGATCGATTCCTTCCCGACCTCCAACGTCATTTATTTCTCCTCCGCGTAATTATTTACCTGGATACCAGGACGCTTCACGCCGTTCGTTGAAGCTCGCCAGCCCTTCCACGCCATCTTCCGTGCGGCGCCGCAATGCATGCGCCAAGGCGATACCCGGGGCCGTATGATCATCGACCTCATGCGACGCGGTGCGCAGGATCATATCCTTGGTCTCGGCGATTGCGCTTGGGCTGCATTTCAACAAAGCGTCGATGATCGGTGCCGCGGCCGTGTCGAGCTCGCCGGTCGGGCAGATTTCATGGATCAATCCGCACGCCTGCGCCACCGCCGGATCGAACCGTTCTGCCGTAAGCGCATAGCGCCGCAGCGCCCGCATACCCATCGCGTCGCATAGCTGCGGAATGATCGGCCCTGCGACCAATCCCCAACGGACTTCGGTGATGGAGAACTGTGCCTCTTCCGACGCAATCGCGATATCACAGGCCGCCATCATGCCGATACCGCCACCGAAGCAACCGCCATGTACAAGCGCCACTGTCGGTTTAGCGCAGGTGTTCAGATGGCGGACCGCATCGGTGGTGATGGTAGACATCGCCAAATTGGCGTCGAGTGCCTTCTTCGACAGGTCGTTCATCCATTTCAGATCGGCACCAGCCTGGAAGTAGTTGCCATTGCCCCTGAAAACGATAACGCGAACGGAGTCGTCCGCCGCCAAAGTCCCAACGGCGTCGAGCAAGCCTTGGAT
>JAPPPC010000834.1 GCA_028817685.1 Rhodospirillaceae bacterium | reverse complement strand
CCGTTCCTGGGCCAGATTCTGATGCGGCCCCGCGGAAAGGCCGTACCAGGCATCGTTCGTTAAATTAAGCAGCCAGGCGGGTCGCCGCGATCCGTCCGCGACATGGCCGGGAAAGATCACTTCGTAGCAGATAAGCGGGCTGAAGGCGGGCAGGCCGGCAATCGCGAGTGTCCGTACGCCCGGACCAGGGGTAAATCCACGTTTTCCATGCGTGATTTTCTCGATCGGCAAGATATTGGCCAGCGGTACATATTCACCGAATGGCACCAGGTGGAACTTGTCGTAATGGGCGACAATCCGACCTGTTTCGTTCAAAGCGATCATGGCGTTCGCGACCCGCCGGCTGTCATCCACCCGGCGCGGCGCGCCGGTAATGAGTAATCCGCCCGGCGGGACGATCGCCGACAGGGCGCGCCGCAGGCCAGGGTTTGCGCTTGGGAAGAAGGTCGCCGCGGTCTCCGGCCAGATCACATGGGTGACCCAGTCCGGCCGGTTCGCGCGGCTGAGGTCGAGGAACTGACGCAGGTTTCGTTCCTGATGGACGGCCGCCCACTTCTCCCGTTGGGGAATGTTCGATTGCACGATGCGCAATCCGATACCGTCGACATAATCTGTCTCCGGTGCGACCGATAGCCGGGCGCAGCCGCCCGCCCAAATCAGGAGCGGCAGGGCCAGCGCCACGGCGCCGATCAATCGCGGTTTCCGGCATTCGGCCATAGCCGCAGGCAAGCAGGCGGAAAGCATCGCCGCGAGGCTGACGCCGTAAATTCCGACCAGAGCCGAGACCTGAATCAGGCCGTCATTGCCGGCCCATGCATAGCCGATAAGATTCCAGGGGAATCCTGTAAGGATGTGCCCGCGCAACCATTCGCTGGCGACCCATGCGAGGGCCAGACCCACCGCACGGTGAAGGGTCCCCTGCGCAAACCAGGCGATCAATGTCGCCGCGCCGCAGAAGAAGGCGAGGAATGCCGGAAGCCCGGCGCTCGCGAAGGGCAGCAGCCAGGCGAATTTGTCGGAAAAGACTAGAAGGGCGTTGCCAATCCAATAGAGACCGAAGGCGAAAAAGCCGAATCCGAACCACCACCCGACCGCAAATGCAGACCGTTTCCGCGGCGCGCCGTTGAGCAGCCAGACGAGCGGCGGAAAGACCAAAAACAACAGGGGGAATAGGTAGACGGGCGGTAAGGCCAGGGTCGTCACCGCGCCCAGCACGAACGCCAACCCGTAACGGCGCCATCCCGCCAGCGCCGCGACTTGCTTCGCCGCTGCCGGAATCACCTTTCGCGGCTACGCATCGGCCGCCTGCGGCTTCGGCAATTTGCGAGCGCGCAACCGTTTGATGCGCCGCGGATCCGCATCCAGAATCTCGAACTCCACGCCGGAGGGTTCGTGAACCACCAGCTCGCCGCGCGTCGGGACACGGCCGGTCAAGGAGAACAGCAAGCCGCCCAGCGTATCAATGTCCTCTGCCCGTTCTTCGTCGGTGAGAATGGCGCCGACCTGTTCTTCAAACTGTTCGATCGGAACGCGCGCATCGGCGATGACGGATCCCTGCGTACTGCGAACCAGCTGCGGTCCCTGATCGGCATCGTGCTCGTCCTTGATCTCACCAACGATCTGTTCCACCAAATCTTCAATCGTGATGAGGCCGTCTATACCGCCATACTCATCGACAACCAGCGCCATATGAAGTTGTGTCATCTGCATCTGCAGCAGCAGATCGAGCACGGGCATTGTCGGGGCGACGAACAGAATCTTGCGGAGAATCCGGCGCAGGCTAAAGCCGCTCTCCTTGCCCATCTCGGTCAAGACGTCCTTGATGTGGACCATGCCGATAACATCGTCCAGCGTCTCGCGATAGACCGGCAGGCGGGAATGCGCCTCGGTATTGATCAGGCTGACAAGGTCTTGCAGGGATGTATTGACTTCGACCGCGCCGATATCGACTCGCGGTACCATGACGTCGCGCGCGGTCGATCCACCGAGATTGAGGATATTCTCGATAAGCGCCCGCTCGCCGGGATCGATCGATGCAACCCGTTCCTCATGCTCCTCGATAATTTCCTCGAACGTGTCGCGCAGCGTGGAGTCGCCGTTTTTCGATCCGGTCAGCGAACGAATCCAGCCCCATAGGCCGCCGTTCCGCGGCGCTTCGGTGCTTTTTTCCGCGGGTTCTTCCGCTTGCGGTGAAAGCGATTGGGTGTTCTCGCTCATGCGGACCTCTTCATCGGCGCGGCCGCATAGGGGTTATCGATCCCCAGTGCCGACAAGATGCCGACCTCCAGCGCTTCCATCGCCGCTGCCTCGGTTTCATCCTCATGGTCGTATCCCAACAGGTGAAGCGTGCCGTGAACGCAAAGATGTTGAAAGTGAGCGGCGAGGCTTTTGTCCTGCGCCGCCGCCTCCTGTTGGATTGTCTCAAAGGCCAACACGACGTCACCGAGCAGCCGCGGCATCTCGGGCAGCGCCTCGTCGTCCGCCGGAAAGGACAGGACGTTGGTCGGCCGGTTTTTATTTCGGTACTGGTCGTTCAGGGATTGCAGCAACGCATCGTCACCCAGTACGCAGCTCAGTTCGGCATCCGAGCGATCATTGCCGGAACGCCGCCAGGCGGTTTCGGCCGCCTGTTGCGCCAATTCAGGCGCATCGGGGAGGGCGCTGCGCCAGTGCGGCGATTCGCTGATGATGTCGATCGTCAGCCGCGCCGTCATGCCGAATCTTCCTGTGCCGGGCTCGCGCCATCATAGGCCCTGATAATCCGTGCCACGAGCGGTGGCCGCACGACGTCGGCGTCGGAGAACCGCACGAAACGGATGCCGGGCACGCCATCCAGTGTTTCGACGGCGTCCTTCAATCCCGGCCGGGTTCCCGGCGGCAGATCCACCTGGCTCAAATCACCGGTGATCACCATCCGGCTGTTTTCGCCCAAGCGGGTGAGGAACATTTTCATCTGCGTCGGCGTCGTATTCTGTGCTTCGTCCAGAATGACAAAGGCGTTGGAGAGAGTACGGCCGCGCATGAAGGCCAGGGGGGCGACTTCGAACTCGCCGCTGGCGATCCGGCGAACGACCTGCTCGCCGGGCAGCGTGTCGTGCAGCGCGTCGAACAGGGGCCGAAGGTAGGGGTCGATTTTCTCCTGCATGTCGCCGGGCAGGAATCCCAACCGCTCGCCGGCTTCCACCGCCGGCCGCGACAGGATGATGCGGTCGATCTTGCCGGCGTTGAACATTTCCACCGCGGCGCAGACCGCCAGATAGGTCTTGCCCGTCCCGGCGGGACCGATCGCAAAGACCATGTCGTGTTCTTGAATCGCCTTGATATAGCGCCCTTGCGCTTTGGAGCGCGGCGCGATCCGTTTGCGATGGATTTGAATCAGGCCGCCGCCGGGGCCCGGTGCGTCGTCATGGGCCATGCGGACCGCCGCATCGACCACGCTCTCATTCACCGACTCGCCATTCTTGATCTGTCTGTATAGGTTGCGCAGCGCCGTCCGCGCCGTCTCGGCGGCATCGGCGGGCCCGGCGATGGTGACGTGATTGCCGCGGCTTGCCAGGGAAACTTCCAATTGCTGTTCGATCCGCGCCAAATGTTTGTCATGCGCGCCGAACAGCAGTGGCAGCAAGCTATTGTCGTCGAACTGGATGTGGACCGATGCGGTCTCGGGGCGGCTGAGCGTGGTCAAGCGCGGACCCTTTCAGCGACGGGTTGGCCTACGGCACTCTCCGCTTCGACCGTCAACACTTCGCCCTTCAGGCTATTGTTCAGGACGTCCACGATGCGGCATGTCGCGATCGTGCCGATCAAGCGCTCCGGCGCTTCGGCATGGACCGGCTGCATGAAGGGGGAGCGGCCCAGGATCTGGCCGTCATAACGGCCGCGCCGCTCGAACAGGACGGGCATCTCCGCCCCCCGCTTGGACTGATTGAAGGCGGTCTGCTGGGCCCGCAGCAGTTGCTGGAGCGACGACAGCCGGTCGTCCTTCACCGCCGCCGGCACCTGATGCTCGGTGGCCGCGGGGGTTCCGGGACGGGTGCTGTATTTGAAGGAGTAGGCTTGCGCGTAGCCGATGTCGGTGACCAGCCGGAGGGTTTCCGCAAACTCCTGATCCGTCTCGCCGGGATATCCGACGATGAAGTCGGAGGACAAGGCGAGGTCCGGGCGCGCGGCCCGCAGGCGGTCGACGATGCGCCGGTATTCGTCGGCGCTGTGTTTCCGGTTCATCGCGGCCAGCACCCGGTCGGAACCGGATTGCACGGGCAAATGGAGGTAAGGCATCAGCTGCGGAAGGTCGCGATGCGCGGCCAGAAGGCTGTCGTCCACGTCACGCGGATGGCTGGTCGTGTAGCGCAGCCGTTCGATTTCCGGAACCGATTCCGCCAATTCGAAGAGCAGCTGGCCCAGGGTCCATTCCGCCCCGTCTGGCCCGTGCCCGTGATAGGCGTTGACGTTCTGGCCCAGCAGGGTGAGCTCGCGGCTGCCTGAAGCGGCGAGGCGCCGCGCCTCCGCGATGACCGCGGCGACCGGCCGCGACTGTTCGGCGCCGCGCGTATAGGGGACGACGCAGAATGTGCAGAACTTGTCGCAGCCTTCTTGAATGGTGAGGAAGGCGGAGACACCCTGCGACGATGCTTCTTCCGGCAGGTGGTCGAATTTGTCCTCGGCGGGAAACTCGATATCGACCACCTTCTCGCCGCTTGCCCGGGTTGCGCGGGCAACCAACTCCGGCAACCGGTGGAAGGTCTGCGGGCCGAACACCATGTCGACGCAGTCGGCGCGGGCGATGATTTCCTCGCCTTCCGCCTGGCCGACGCAGCCGCCCACCGCAATGATCATCCGGTCGCCATTGGCTTCCTTGCGCCGCTTGAATGGGCGCAGCCGGCCGATCTCCGAATACACCTTCTCCGCGGCTTTTTCGCGAATATGACAGGTGTTCAGGATAATCATGTCAGCGTCGTCCGGTGCGTCGACCGGCGCATAGCCATGCGGCGCCAGGACGTCCGCCATGCGGGCGGAATCGTATACGTTCATCTGACAGCCGTAGGTTTTGATGTAGAGCCGTTTCACCGGGGTGGATTTTCCACCGATGCCGGTGCGGCGGGGATTCGGATCATTCCTGTCAACAGCGTATCCGGTCCAAAAGTCCTATAGCCGACAATAACATCGGTCCAAGCGCGGTGACAAGCGGTGGCCATTCGCACACCAATTCGGTCTGGCAAGGTCGGCTAGTCCTTCTTCGACTCGACGCCGTACAGTTCGAGGCGATGGTCGACCAGCCGGTAGCCGAGCTGCTCGGCGACTTCGCGCTGCAGCGCTTCGATCTCTGCGTTTTGAAACTCGATGACCTTGCCGCTCTCGATATCGATCAAATGGTCGTGGTGCGATTCGGAGACCTCTTCATATCGTGCCCGTCCGTCGCCGAAATCGTGCCGGTCGAGTATATCGTGCTCCTCGAACAGCCGGACGGTCCGATAAACCGTCGCGATGCTGATCTTCGAATCGATCTCGGTCGCCCGCTTATGCACCATCTCGACATCGGGGTGATCGTCCGATTCACCCAGCACGCGGGCGATTACCCGGCGCTGGCCGGTAATCTTCAAGCCCTTCTCGTGGCACAGTTTGATAATTCGATCCGGCACCGCGTCCTCGCTCCGACCGGGTCCCCTAAACCAGAGCCCAGCATACCAACAATATAGTGGTAATGCGGTTACACGACCATTGTGTTTTGGTCAATTAGACCCAGCAAATGAATCAGCTTTTGCCGCCCTGCCGCGGCCGGGTGCCCAGACCGATGGCTTTGGCGAGCTTGCTGCGCTGCTTGGCATAGTTCGGTGCGACCATGGGATAGTCGCTCGCCAGACCCCAACGTTCGCGATATTCGTCCGGCGTCATATTGTAGGCGGTCTTCAGGTGACGCTTCAGCATCTTCAACTTCTTGCCGTCTTCCAGACAGATAATGTATTCGGGCGTTACCGACTTGCGCAGTGCGACGGCCGGCGTCGGACGCTCGCCCTGGGACTCGGTCCCCTTACCGACATTCGACAGCGTCTTGTAGACCTGCTCGATCAGGTTCGGCAGATCCGACATCGCTACCGTGTTGTTGGAAACATGCGCTGCGACGATTTCGGTTGTCAGTCCAAGGACCTCACTAGATTTGATATCTGTATCGTTGGCGTCGGACATCGTTTCTAAACCCTTGCGACCCGTCACTTGAGTAGTGCGCCGTATCGTCAGCGTCTTTTGCTAATAGTGATGGCAAAGAATTACTTCTCCCCCATCAGCTTATCTTTATCATTGTAATACATTGCTACTGTTTGACTAAATGTCAAGTAAAATTAACAAATTCAATCACATTAGTACCATCTCGCGACTCTAATTCGGCAACTAATTACAATTAACTAGACTCTCGATTCTCAGTGTTTTCTAGGCATTTGCGCAAAACCAGTGCGGTTACCCGCTCGCCACCAGCATTTCGGTAGTAATCGGGCCTATGACCGATGATTTCGTAGCCTTCTTTGCTGTAAAGAGCCCGGGCCGCCCGATTGTCGATTCCGACCTCCAGGAAGACGCTGTGGGCGCCGCGAAGTCGCGCGATCTCGGCCATGGCGGTCAGCAGCGCCGTGCCGACTCCGCGTCTTCGAAAGGCGAGTGCAACGCCGATGCTGAAGATTTCGGCTTCGTCGGCGGCGGTCCGGCTCAGGACGTAGCCGGCCGGTCTTTCACCGCCGTCGGCACAGCCCCACGCGATTAGCGCCCACGTTCCTTGTGGCCGCAGATACTGCTCGATCGATAATCTCGGTTGAAAGTCATCGAAGCTTTCGGCGTAGACTTCTGCCATCGCGTCGAGATCGTCCGGCTCGGCAAAGCGAACCGAGATGTCGTTATTGTCGTTCACGGGGATGGCGCACCGGGCAGGCGCGCATCGGGTGGCCGCAGATACAGAGCGCTGGGTGGCGTTCGAGGCGCATCCGGAAGTGCCATGAACCGTTCGAGCCCGATTGCGGCCACTTGCGCGGCGTCCGGCAATGCCGGGCCGGTTGACATGACCTGCACGCGCGCCGGATCGGTCAGCGCCGCGATCGCACCGCCACGGGCGTTGCCCGCGACGACGACCGGTCCGTCGGGGACCATGCTGGCAATTTCCGACGGCATCAGCGCGGTGGGTTCGCTCAAGGGCTCGCCGTCCGCGTCGAAGAGCTGCAGATAGAAATCGGCGCGTTTCGTGTCCAACGCGACCAGAAGCGGGTATTCTCGGGGCGGCTGTGCCCGCGCGACCGCTTCCAGGGTGGTAACACCGACCAGTGGGCGCTTGGCGGCGATCGCCAGTCCGCGCGCGCTCGCGAGCCCAATCCGCAGGCCGGTGAAGCCGCCTGGGCCGACCGTCGTGGCGATCAGGTCCAATTCAGCAAAGCTGATACCCGCCGCCGTCATAACCTCCCGGACGAGCGGCATAAGGTGTTCGGCGTGGCCGCGTTGCAGCGTTTCGAAACGACGCGCAACGACGGCGCCGTTCCGCAGAACCGCCGCGGAACATGCCTCGGTCGCCGAATCGAGCCCCAGAACGAGGGTCATTCGGAAAGCTCCCCCTTGAATTAGAGCAGCGTGCAGACCTCTTCGAACGCAAAACGCGGACTGCGCGGGAACAGCTTGGACGTGTCGCCATACCCCAGATTGCAGAGGAAATTGGAGCGAATCTTCGTTCCCTTGAAAAATTCAGCGTCCACCACGTCGTTTTCGAAGCCGGACATCGGACCGACATCCAGCCCGACCGCGCGGCAGGCAAGCATGAAGTAGGCGCCCTGCAAGCTGCCATTGCGCATGGCGGTGGTATCGATCAGCGTCTGGTTGCCCGTAAACCTCGACCGCGCATCGTCATGCGGAAACAGGAAGTCGAAATTCTCATAGATTTCATAGTCATTGGCGATAATCGCGGTGACCGGTGCGCTCATAGTCTTGTCGAAATTGCCGCTGCTCAGCGCCGGTTCCAGCCGTTTCTTCTCTTCGGCGGTCCGGACGAAAATGATCCGCATCGGCGAGCAGTTCGCGCTCGTCGGCCCCATTTTGGCGATATCGAACGCCGCCCGCAGGGTATCGTCGGTGACCGGAATATCGAGCCAGCCGTTGTGGCTGCGCGCTTCGCGAAACAATAAGTCGCAGGCCGCATCGTCGAGTACAGGTCTATCGGTCATCTCTGGCTCCGTATTAGTGATTTCATTACTTGGCGCGCGTATACACACAATTGCACATTACTTGAGAGATTTGGCAATACGGCGCTAAAATATGAATGTGACTGCGTGCTTGCATGATTTCCGCGTAAAACTCAACCGGGTGGCGCACCGCTATCTGCCGTTGGCAATTCTTGCCGTGATGCTCGCGCCCGAGATAGCGACCGCCGGTAGCGGCGTCATCGTCATGTATCATCGAATTGGCGACGAGGCAGCGTTTCCGTCAACCAGCGTCTCGAATGAACAGTTCGAGTCCCATATCTCACTGCTTGAGGAGCAGAAGTATACGGTTTGGCCTCTTGAGAAGCTGAGCATGGCGTTGCAGTCCGGGCAGCCGATTCCGGATCGAACGGTCGCGATCACCTTCGATGATGCCCATCGTTCAGTCTATGACATCGCCTGGCCCCGCCTCAAACGGGCGGGAATGCCGTTTACCCTGTTCGTCGCCACGAGATCCGTCGATAGCGGCGCCGCCGGGTTCCTGTCCTGGGACCAGATACGCGAGATGACGGCGGACGGCGTGACGATCGGCAACCACACCCGTACCCATCTGCATATGGCCGGAGCTTCGATCGACCGCAATCGTGAGGAAATACGGCATGCGCGGCGCCGGCTTTCCGAAGAATTATCCGTCGATCCGCCGTTGTTCGCCTACCCGTTTGGCGAAATGAGCAGCGCGGTGCGGGATCTTGTGATCGCAGAAGGATTCAAGGCGGCGTTTGGCCAGCATTCCGGTGTTGCCCACAGCAGCGGCGACGCCTACTTCATCCCACGGTTCGCGTTCAACGAACAGTTCGGCGATTTGGCGCGGTTCCGGCGCGCAGTGGACGCGATGCCGCTACCGGTGGCGGATATCACGCCGGCCGACCCACTTATTGCCACCAATCCGCCCGCTTTCGGCTTCAGTGTCGGCACCGATATGCGCGGACTGCACCAATTGGCTTGCTATCACTCGCAATTCGGCAAGGTCGATCTCATGCGGCTGGGCGAATGGCGCATCGAAATTCGTTTCGCCGAACCGTTCCGCAAGGGACGCACACGGCTGAACTGTACGCTGCCGGGGCCGGACGGGCGCTGGCGATGGTTTGGCCGGCAATTCTACGTCAAGCCGAGCTGAAGACCGTCATCCGCCCGATCCAAAAGCTGATCTGAATTACGCGTCGGGGCGGACTTCCAGCACCGCGTCGCCCAGCTCGGCGCTATCGAGTGCCTGAAGATCGTTCTTCTCGATGATATCGCGCAGCAGATCGACATACGCCATTCCCTTTTCGGAATACTTCAACAGCGTGCCGGCGATCGCGCGGCTATCGACCGGTGCGTTGTCGCGCCGGAAAGACGCGCGCAATTCCCGCAGCCCCTTGTAGGCGCGGTGTGTATTCAGGTTGCGCAGATAGGATTCCGCCGATTTGTACAAGCTTTCGAACGAGCGCACCTTGTGGGTCATGCCCTCTTTACGGTCCTTCGGAACCATGCCCGCGTGATCCTTGGTCGTCCACTGGCCGAAGGGGGCATTGCCTTCCTGTGCAAAGCGCGAGCGTCCCCAGCCGCTTTCAACTGCGGCCTGCGCCAGCGCGAGGGAAACGGGCACCGTGTCGTCCCGGAGCGATAGCGTGGCAAAATCGCCTGTCTTTACATGGTACTCTTCGTAGAGCGCGTTCAACCACATCGCCTCTTCTTCGCCGAGGCGTTGCCCCTTTTCGACCTTGGGCTGCAATGAAAGCATGCGTGTCCGTTGCTGCTGGACATACGAATTCGCTTCCAGGACATAGGGCAGCATGTAGCGCAGGAAAACGGCCTTGCGATCTTGCGCGCGGCGGATCTGGGAAATGTCGTGCGGGAGCGAGGCAAGCTGCAAACGCGGCACGGCGACCTGTCCGCGGCGCACCGCATCCAGCTCATAACCGGCGCTCGTGAAGGTATCTTTGACCTTGGCGACGGAGGCTAATACGCGAACCGTGTCGGGTTTTGCCAGCGTTGCCGTCCGATTGGTATCCGACCGGTCCGCCAGGCTGGCGCGGTCGGCCTGTTCCCAGCGCAGCAGCAGATCGTCCATCATGGATACGGTCATGGAAAAAAACAGACCGCCCATCGCGATCGCGCCAAGCGTGCCGATGCTCAACCGCGCTTTAGGAATATTATTAGAAATACGCTTAAAGGATCTCATCGTCGGTGACCCTATTTAACGCCCCGTGTTTCCACCCATCGTTTTTGTCATCGGCTTGGTGCCGATTTTTTTTGTTCGCTTTAAAGAGTCGCGCGAACTTCCATAACTTCGGGGATGTAGTGCCGAAGCATATTTTCGATCCCCATCTTCAAGGTCGCCGTCGAACTTGGGCAGCCGGCGCACGCGCCGCGCATTTCCAGGTAGACGACACCCTGATCGAAACCGTGGAACGTGATGTCGCCGCCATCTTGTGCGACCGCAGGCCGCACCCGCGTTTCCAGCAATTCCTTAATCTGCGAGACGACCTCATCATCTTCTTCGCCGCTTTCGGGCGTTTCCGCCAGCGCCGCTTCGGTCATCACGGGCTTACCGGCGGTGAAATGTTCCATGATCGCGCCGAGCAGTGCCGGTTTCATCACGAACCAGTCCTGGTCGTGCGCCTTCGTAATGGTGATGAACTCGTTGCCGAAGAACACCGCAGCGACACCTTCCACCGCGAAAAGCGCTTCCGCTAACGGCGACCGGCCGCTGGCATCCGCTGGGTTGGTGAAGTCAGCCGTTCCCGATTCCAGTACGGTTTGCCCCGGCAAAAACTTCAATGTCGCCGGATTCGGGGTCTCTTCAGTCTGAATGAACACTGACGCGTACTCCTGTAACGCTCTGCTCGTTGGCGTAAGAAATGGTCGAACGCCCACTCTTTATCAAGCCAAATCCACCCGGGCGGTTACGGCCCGAGACCCTTGTTAAGCATTTTTTCACCCTAAAAACCGCCTGAATTCAGATCGTTATTGGCTGGTAAAAAAAGTGAAAATTTTCTCTAAAACCGGTAAAAATTTTGGTTAATGTCGGCGGTTAGGCACGCCGTATTGACCCGTGAGTCTGTACGGTGCCCGTTGGCCATACCTGAATACCGCGTCCAGCACAGTACGCCCTCAGGTAATCGCGATTATCGCCTCGTCGCCAAGGGAACCCGGGACCAGGGTCACCGGGACGCGCAGCTGGCTTGCCCCGCGGCTCAGAAGATAGTCGACGATCGGTCCGGGGCCGCCGCCGCTGACGCTTGCCCCGAGGACGAGGATCGAGATCGACGGCTCTTCCGCAAGCAACTTGACGAGTTCCTCACGCCGGTCGCCTTCACGGAGGTAGAAAGACGGCATCTTGCCGGACCATTCGACCACTTCCGCCGAAAGCGATTGCATCAGTTCCTCCGCTTCTTCCCGCTTCTCCTCGCGCATGATCTCTTCGACCGCCATGAAGTGCTGGAACTCGGCCGGCTCTTGAACATGCAGCAAGGCGATGCGGCCGCCCGACGTTTTGGCGCGCCGGCAGGCGAAATGGAGCGCGACCTTCATCTCTTCGCTATCGTCGACGACAACGAGGAAAACACGCTCATCGCTGGTCTTCATTTCCGCGGCGACGCCGCTACCCGTTTCGCTCATTTCATACCCCTGTCGGCCGGATCGTCATTTTTGCGCAAGCGTCCGGTTCCCATTATGAATGTGCCTCCATGTTAAGGAGCTTGGAGCGTGAGCCAAGCGTTAATACGACATCGGGACTTTTGACCGACATTGGATTGATCCCCGGTTGCGGCGCTATTGGCGGGATTTGGTAGGACATGATGACGGAACTTTGCGATTTCGACGCCACGACGTTGCGCGGCCTGATCGGCGCGCGGCAAGCCTCTCCGCTCGAGGTGCTGGATAGCTGCATCGCGCGGATCGAGGCGGTGAATCCGACCCTCAACGCGATGGTGGAGATGCAGCTCGACGCTGCGCGCGAAGACGCCAAACGGGCCGAAGGGATCACCGATCCAGGCCCGCTGCACGGCTTGCCGGTCGCGGTAAAGGAAGCGGAGGACGTCGCCGGTTTGCGCACGACCAAGGGCTCGCCGCTCTATGCCGACGTGGTAGCCGAACGCGACTGCGCGATGGTGGCGTCAATCCGAGCGGCGGGTGGAATCATCGTTGGCAAGACGAATGTGCCGCCCCTGACCAACGGGCTGACCACGGACAATCCAATCTACGGGTTGACGCGCAACCCGTTCGATCTGGAACGCACCTGCGCGGGATCGTCGGGCGGCGCGGGGGTCGCGTTGGCCGCACGGATGGTGCCCCTGGCGACCGGATCCGACCTGGGCGGCAGTATTCGCGGACCGGCTTCGGTCAGCGGCATCGTCGGGCTACGTCCGACGGCGGGCCTGGTTCCGTCGGAGGGCAAGCCGATGGGCTGGAATGGCATGTCGGTCTTGGGTCCGATGGCGCGGACCGTCGATGATACGCGGCTGTTCCTGCAGGGCATGATGAGCGACGATTGTCGCGATCCGCTGAGCGGACCGGTCGATCCCGCCTTGCGGGAACCGGCCGTCCCGGTCGATCTCAGCGGGCTGCGGATTGCGGTCAGCCCGGACCTGGGCGTTGTCACGGCGATCGACGATTGCCGCGCGACGTTCCGTTCGAAGGTGGCCCAGTTCAGCAGCGCGTTTGCCGCATGCGATTGGACGGAACCGGACATGGCGGGCATTCACGAAGCCTACCTGCAGCTTCGGTCCATGGTGCAGCTGACCCGCTATGCCGCGCACCTGACGGACCGGTCTGGACTGACGCCGCAGGCTCGTACTGACTTGCGCCGCGGCGATGCGATGACCGCACAGGATGCTGCCGATGCCATGGCTGTACAGACGAAAGTCTTTCGGCGCTTCCAAACGTTCTTCCGGGATTACGACCTGCTGATCACGCCGGGCCGCACCCTGCCGAATTACACCTTGGCGGAAATCGACGCGGCCAACGCCCGGATGGTGTCGGAAGAGGCGCAAGAGAAGAACGATCTCTGGGCCGGGCGCGGTAACATTACCGCCCCGATCACGATGATGGGGCACCCGGCGGTAACCTTGCCGGCGGGCAAGGACCCGCAAGGGCTTCCCTTCGGCGTGCAGATCGTCGGGCCCTATCGGGGCGACAATTTCCTGCTCGGCGCCTGCCGGGCCCTTGAGGCGTATTTCCAGACCAAGCGCGATCTGATGCGCCCGCTCGCCGACGTGACGGCCTACGCGGGTCAGACCCTGTAGGTCTCCAGCTTCGCGCGGATGTCGTCGGGAATCTCGACCGCGCGCCTTGTGTCCAAATTCATCAGCACGCATTTGAAGTGTGTGTCGAAGGACAGCGTATCGGATTCGACCTTGAACAGGCGGTGATGGAAGGTCGCTGTCTTGTTGGCGATCTCGCTGACCCCGGTTTCCATCTTGATGACGTCGCCGGCTTTCAGCTCGGCCTTGAAGTTGTTTTCGCCATGCACGACGACGAAGGCGAGCCGCCGCCCCTCTCGCATATCCGTCGGGGTCAGGCCCAGGCGGATCTGGAATGAGGTAATCGCGCTGCCGATGGCTGCGAAATAATACTGCACATTCATATGGCCCAGATGGTCGAGCTCCGACGGGCTCACCGCCTTGCGGAAGGTCTCGATGTAGCCGCTCACGCCGCCGTGCCCTCGAAGCAGATATTGTGTAGCGGCTCGCCCCGGCTGAAACGGTCGAGGTTACCGGCGATGAAACGCCAGCGCCGGTCGTGCATATCGTCGCTAAGCGCGCTGTTGTGCGGCGTCATGACGATGTTGTCGAGCTCGTTGAACGGGAAGTTCCAGGGCGAGCGCTCGGGATTGTTCGGCGTCGGATAGCCGTACCAGACATCGATCACGGCGCCACCGATCGTTTCATCGACCAGCGCCTTGTAAAGCGATTCCTCATCGATGATATGCCCGCGGCCGACATTAATAAGAACGCCGTCGGGTTTCATCTGGGTGAGCCGCGCGCTGTCGAACAGACCACGGGTTTCCTTCGACATCGGCAGGCCGATCAGAACGTAGTCGCTCTCGCCCAGCAGTTTCTCCAGCGAGTCCATCGTGTCGATCCAGGCGAGCGGTTCTTCCGTCGACCGGATCGTTCGGGTGACGGCGATGCAGCGCATCCCGAAGGCGGTTGCCCGGCGTGCGACCTCCTGACCGATATGGCCGTAGCCGACGATGCCGACGGTCTTGCCGTACAGTTCGCCATGCGTCGGGCCGTAACCCATTTTGCGCCCCTTCCAGCCATCGACGCGGAACTTTCGATCTGCCTCGCCGATGCGGAACTCCCATTCCAGCATCGTGGCCATGACATATTCGGCGATGGGCGTTTCGTGCTCGAAGGTATTGCAGAGCTGGCAGCCGCCCGGCAGCTTTTCGGGGCCGATCCAGTCGGCC
>JAPPPC010000656.1 GCA_028817685.1 Rhodospirillaceae bacterium | reverse complement strand
TGGCGTTCATTCAAATGGGACAAAAGTCCGGTTGAAAGTATCGCGTCGCCGATACGGGTCGCGGTAACGAAGAGAATGCGCATTACGATGCAGAATATAGGATAGCGGTGCTGCTGGTTACCCGAATTCTTTCATCCTGCTTCGACGGTCTTGTCATTTGCGCCTGGAAGGCAATATTCATGGTCGCGGAGAAGAGGATGGTATGACGGGACTATATTTCGAGCGGCTCGAAAGCCGCGGTGTTGTGACGGTTGGCGGCGAAGACCGCAACACGTTTCTGCAGGGATTGATTTCCAACGATATCGACCGTGTCTCGGCCGACCGGGCTATCTGGGCTGCCCTGCTGACCCCGCAGGGCAAGTATCTGCATGATTTCTTTGTCGCGGCCATCGGGGAGACAATCCATCTAGATTGTGAAGGCGCACGCCTCATGGATCTGGGTAAACGGCTGCATCGCTTCAAGTTGCGGGCGCAAGTCGAGCTCGGTATCGGCGAAGGCTGGACAGTCTACGCACTATTCGGCGACGGGGCGCTGGATGCGCTCGATTTGCCTGCAGAGGCGGGGGCTGCCCGCAGCCTCGGTGATGGTATCGTCTATACCGACCCACGGCTGCCAGAGGTAGGCGCGCGCGCGTTACTGCCGGAATCGGGTGCCAGTAATATTTTGGAATCACTTGGTTTTTCTGCTGCGGATACGAGCGGTTACGATTCATTGCGGCTCGAACTTGGTTTAAGCGATGGCAGTCGCGATCTCATCGTTGAGAAATCCACGTTGTTGGAAAGCAACTTTGACGAATTGCACGGCGTCGATTGGGACAAGGGCTGTTATATGGGCCAGGAGCTAACGGCACGGACGAAGTACCGTGCCCTGGTCCGCAAGCGGCTGATGCCCGTGCGGATCGACGGGCCGACCCCGGAACTGGGAACTCCCTTAATGGCGGGAGATAAGGAGATCGGCGAGATGCGTTCCGGTCTGGACACACGGGGACTGGCGCTGATCCGGTTGGAGCGCCTCGAAGAAGCGGATACCGATGCCCTGATCGCCGGCGACGCGCAGGTGTTTCCGGAAAAACCAATCTGGGCGCGTTACTAACGACCAGGAATTGCCGCACCGCTGCACGGGACGGCGTACCGTGCAAACAAAGCGTGTGACGGTCGGGACGTTAGCAATCCGTTGACCATTAACAATTCCATAAGGAAATTCACCCATTAATATTAAAATTCCGCGGTTTATTGACGAATATTGATCTCAAATTTCGTTAAAACCGGCAGGGAAAAGGGATTTGCGCTATATTCGTATGGCGTGAACAGAGATGGGTGATTTGCAACCGGCGTTGAGGCGTTATCTCGATGCTGGTTTGCGGTTGATTGCGCAATGCAATGGTGAACGGTGAGCGGTAACCGATCCATAGTCTTGGAGATCTATGGCCTGAAGGGGGGCGTTGGAGTATCCATTCCAACTATTCCATCCATCAGCGTGAAGATTGTCTTGAGGACGCCAAGGAGCTTGACGCCAAAGGAAAGTTCGAAGCCGTCTGTGTGGTGCGCGAAACCTTCAACGAGAAGGACAATTCAGCCCGCCAGGCGGTTATCTATCACAGCCCGAAACTGACCTCACCGCCGCCGGTAGCAATCGTCACGGAAGGGCCTGCCGCGGCGCCGCAAGCCGCTGCTGCCCCGCCGAAAAGCGCAGCAGGCGGTGATGGGGCTTGGCGCAAGGAAGACAAGAAGACCGCGCCCAAAGCGGCCGCATCGAAAGCTAAGCCCAAAAAGAAAAAAACGAAAAAGAAACCGCCTAAATCAGCGCCGCCGGTACGTCCTGATGGTCCGACACTGGCGGATGTGTTGCCCCGGCTCCTCGGTGTCGCCATCGTCAGCCTCACCGGTGCGTTGGCCCTTGCCTATATCGCTTATGCGCTGGTCCAGGCGCTGCCATCCGTCGATATCGTGCTGGGGAAGACGATGTCGCAATCGATAATTATTTCGGTCTTCCTCGCGGGCTTCATTTTCATCTTCATTCCGCTGCTGAAGCGCTACGTGCCGACGATCCAATCGTCCCGAAAGGGTGCGGCACAACTAGCGACAGCGCATCCCGGGCCGGCGCCCGAGCTTCCCGCGGAGCGTTCAGCCGCGGCCACTGCTGTACCGCGGGCAGCAGCGCCTGAAGCGACAGCGTCTGACCCTTCACCGCAACAGGTGGAAGGCACGGCACCGAGCGAACCGGACGACTCCGAGCTTCCGGATCAGGAACAGACCCTTTCCCGTTCTTCGGCGGATGAGCCGGAGGGTAAAAGCGACGAACAGGGTGCCGAAGAAGACCCGGCGAATGAAGGGGCGAAGCTGAAGAAGAAGCCCGATGTCAGCGCAGAAATTCTAAAGTTTATTGGTGATTCGCTCGAACCGTTAGCGAAGGCCGGGCATGAGCTGAACGCTTTCAATCGGTTTGGCCTTACCCTGTATTTCGCCGGCGCCGGGCAGTACATGGCGACACGGTACAAGGTGTCTGATCAGGAAATAACCGACATTCTTTGCGCCCATGTGCAGACGCTCGGCCACACGGCTGAAATGGCGCGTGGATTCTGCGCCAACATTGACGAATATCTGGTCAATCCGAAGTACTTCCAGATGTATGAGAAGGGCCGCACCGCACTGGCCGCGCGCCAAACCAATCCGAACAGCGAACTGTCGATTACGGAAGCGGTTGATGAATGGAATAAGCCGGCGCCGGTCGAAACGAAGTCCGCCAAGGAATTCGTCGCTGTTCTCTTCACCGATATCGTCGGGTCGACGGCGTTGACGCAGGAGCGCGGGGACGATGCGGCGCAGCTGGTCGTGCATGAACATAATTCGATTGTTCGGGATGCGCTGGCATTGCATGGCGGCAAGGAGATCAAACATACCGGCGACGGGATCATGGCGACCTTCGGGCAGATCGCGAACGCTGTCGAAGGCGCGGTGGCCATGCAGCAAGCCTGCATGCGCGCCAATGCCGACAATCCAGAATTGGGGCTGGGGCTTTGCATCGGCGTTAATGCCGGCGAATCGATCCATGAGGACGGTGACATATTCGGTACACCGGTGCAGATGGCCGCGCGCGTATTGAGCAAGGCGGAAGGCGAGGAAATCGCTGTGTCGAACCTTGTGCGCGAAATGTGTACGGGAAAATCGTACAAGTTCAACAAGAAGGGTGATTTCGACCTTAAGGGCTTCCCCGAACCCGTTCCGATCTTTCTGGTCGACTGGGCTGGCGGCTTAAGCGCGCCTGAAAAGCCCGGCACCTAAAGAAATTAGCCTAATCTCCCAGTCGAAAGCGCCATGGCCCAAGCCGGTTCGGGCTGCTAAGCTGCCGCCAGATTTTGCAATTCAGGAGGCAGTGCCGTGACCGCATGCATGGTGGGCTGGACCCATTCCAAATTCGGTAAGCTCGAAGGCGAAGATGTTGAAGCCTTGATCGTCCGTGTCGCGACGGATGCGATCGCCGATGCCGGCGTTGCGCCGGCAGATATCGATGCGATTTATCTCGGCTTCTACAATGGCGGTTTCTCGCCCCAGGATTTCGGCTCTTCGTTGGTTCTGCAGGCTGATCCGGCATTGCGGTTTAAGCCGGCAACGCGCGTCGAGAATGCCTGCGCGACCGGCTCCGCTGCGATTCACCAGGGTGTGAATTTTCTGGAAGCGAAGAAGGGCCGCATGGTGCTGGTGGTCGGCGTCGAGAAGATGACCGACACGGTCGGCCCGGAGATCGGCAACATCCTGATG
>JAPPPC010000121.1 GCA_028817685.1 Rhodospirillaceae bacterium | reverse complement strand
CGCGTATCCCCCGCGGGCCCGTCTCTAATCGCCGCGCGCCGGCGGGCGGATCAACAGTGACTCGATCGACAATTCGGCCGGCGTCGACTGCTCCGATCATGAGGTCAACATCAAGATTGCGCTCGGCCAGGTGGTCGGCCGTGGCGATATGACGGAAAAGCAGCGCAATGAGATGTTGGTCGAGATGACCGATGATGTGGCCGAGCTCTGTCTGGACGACAATTACGCCCAGACGCAGGCGATTACGGTGACCGAAAGCGAAGCCTACCGGCTGCTGGACAGGCACCAGCGGCTGATGCGTTCGTTGGAACGCGCCGGTACCCTGGATAGAGCGATCGAATTTCTGCCGGACGATGAAACCATCGATACGATGGATTCGATGAAGATCGGCCTCACACGGCCGGAAATCGCGGTGCTGCTGGCGTACGCGAAAAACGTGACGTACGAGGAATTGCTGCGGTCCGAGTTGCCCGACGATCCGCTGTTGGAGGGCGACCTGTCGCGCTACTTCCCGATGGCGCTGCGCGAGCGGCACCATGATTCGATCGAGACCCACACCTTGCGGCGAGAGATCATAGCGACCTCCGTCACGAACTCGATGATCAACCGGACCGGACCGACCTTCGTCAACGAGATGCGCGACCGTACCGGCCATGAAACGCCCGAAATCGCACGAGCCTACACCGTCGTTCGTGAGGCATTTCGTCTGCGTGCGCTCTGGGCGGAGATCGAAGCGCTCGACAACAAGGTCTCGACAGAAGCGCAGACCCTCATGCTGCGCGAGATCGGGCGGACGGTTGACCGGACGACGCAGTGGTTTCTGCGCAATGCCGATCACCCGCTCGATATCACCGCACTGATGGAAACCTACGCACCCGGCATCAAGACGCTCGCGGCGCAGATGGACGAATTGCTGCAGCCCGACCAGCGAGAAGATGTCGCGCAACGGACCCAGCGGTTTGTCTGTCCCGGCGTGCCAGAGGCGCTGTGCCAGCGGGTCGGTGCGCTCAAGATGCTGTCGACGGCCTGCGATATCGTCCGCCTGTCGACGGAGGCGGATGTGCCGGTTCTTGACGCGGCGAAGACCTATTTCGCCGTTGGCAGCCGCTTCCGTCTCGACTGGCTGCGCCGTGGTGCCAATCGTCTGACGCCAGACAGCACGTGGCACAAGCTGGCGGTCGAAGCGATCATCGACGATATGTGGGGAACGCAGACCGACTTGTCACGCAAGGTCCTGGGCAATGGCGGAACGGGCACGGAGGCAATCGACGGCTGGGTTGCGACGCGGCGCGAAATTGTCGAACGCGTCGAGACCTTGATCGGCGAGCTCGAAGCGGTCGGCCAGGTCGATCTCGCGATGCTGGCCGTCGCCAACCGGGAACTGCGCGGGATGGTCGCGCGATAAAGCTCAGTCGATTTTGACCGCAGTGCCGCTGGCGACGACCATCATCATGGAGCCGCCTTCGCCAACCACTTCGTAGTCGAGATCGACCCCGACGACGGCATTGGCGCCCAGCTCTTCGGCGTTGGCCTGCATGTCTTCGATGGCGGCGTCCTTTCCGGCACGAATCACTTTCTCATAGGCGCCGGAGCGGCCGCCGACGAAATCGCGGATACCGGCGAACATATCCCGCACGACATTGGCGCCCAATATCGCTTCGCCCGTGCAGACCCCGAAATATTCCGTGATCCGGTGCCCTTCGACGGAGTCGGTCGTGGTAATGATCATCGCGCGTCCTTTACAGTGTGAAAGAAGTTAGACCCAATTTATGCGCGATCGGCGCGCCGTCCAATGCCGGGGTTGCAGAAAATGAAAGATCGCCGCGCCGTCGCCTCCTGGTGTTTTTACGATTGGGCGAACTCTGCCTTTCCCACCGTCATCGGCACCTTCATCTTCGGGACCTATTTCACCAAGGCGATTGCGGAAACGCCTGAGATTGGCGCCGCGCAGTGGGGCTGGGCCTTGGGCGTCGCCGGTGTTGCCGTCGCAGTACTGAGCCCGATCTTCGGCGCGATCGCCGATCAGGGGGGACGGCGCAAACCATGGCTCGGCGGATTCACCGCGCTGTGCGTGCTCACTACCGCTTTGCTCTGGTACGCGACGCCGGAGGCGTCCTCGGTCCTGTGGGCCCTGACGTTCGTTGCGCTGGCCAGCGCGGCGTTCGAGTTCACGATGGTTTTCTATAACGCCATGCTGCCGGAGATCGCGCCGGAGAGCCATGTCGGCCGGGTTTCCGGCTGGGGTTGGGGCCTCGGCTATGTTGGAGGTCTCTTGGCGCTGGCGCTGTGCCTCGTCGGCTTCGTACAGACGGATACGCCGTGGTTCGGCCTGTCAAAGGAGGACGCGGAAAATGTGCGTGCCGTTGTCCTTCTTGTCGCTGTTTGGTACGCCGTTTTCTCCGCGCCATTGTTCCTGTTCACGCCGGACAGGCCCTCGACGGGATTGTCGGTACCGGCGTCGATTCGCGCCGGTCTGCGTGAGCTTGCGCAAACCATCCGAGAGGTGCGCCAATACGGCAACATCCTCTGGTTCCTTGTCGCCCGTATGCTCTACACGGATGGGCTGGGTACGCTTTTTGCGTTCGGTGGGATTTATGCCGCCGGGACCTTCGGGTTGCCCCTCGGCGAGGTCATCATGTTCGGTATCGCTTTGAACGTGACCGCCGGGCTGGGCGCCGCCGGTTTTGCCTGGCTCGACGACAGGATCGGTGCGAAACCGGTGATCATCGTCTCGCTCCTCGCGCTGATCGGCTTCGGCACCGCCCTGCTTGTCGTCGAGTCCCTGGCCTGGTTCTGGGGGCTGGGGATCGCGCTGGGCATCTTCGTCGGGCCGGCGCAGTCCGCGTCCCGGTCGCTCATGGCGCGGTTGGCGCCGGAAGCGATCCGCACGGAGATGTTCGGCCTCTACGCCTTTTCGGGAAAGGCGACGGGGTTCCTCGGCCCCATCGCGCTCGCCGCCGTGACCACCGCCACCGGCAGTCAGCGGGTCGGCATGGGGGTCATCATCGTGTTCTTCGCGGTCGGGCTGTTGTTGCTGTTGCGGGTACGCGAAAGCTGACCGACGCTATTTCTTGGCGACCCCGTATGGGGCTTTCGGCTTGTAGCCCTGCCAGGCGAACCAGTAGGCGATATGCCCCGGCAGCCGTTTCAGGGACTGACCGTCCGGCCCGGTCAACGCCGTTTCGGTGACCTGCCAGGTGCCGCCCGGACCGAGCACGCCGTCCGCGCCCACGGCCTTGAAGGTCTTGTCGCCCGACTCGAATGCCCGCACCGTGCGGCTGCTGGCATCGCCGATCAGTACGACGGGCGTTTTCCCGACCGTGTCATTGATCACCGTGAATCCGTTGAAGTCGGTCACCGGCCATGCCTTCTCCGCCCATTTGCCGTCCGGGCCGAGGGCGCGAACCGCGAAGACATAGTCCTTTGGCGCCAACCGCTTGTCGCGCACCAAGGCAGGGAACATCAGTTCCGGGCTGTTGAAATATTCGCTATAGGGCCGGCCTGGCCGATAATCCCGATAGTAGCCGGTATGCTCCGACAGGACCTTGCTGTCGGGGTTTTTCTTGTACCATTTTTCCCAGCTTGTGATGACGACGGGCAGGATCTTCAGCTCGATGCCGGAGCCGGTCAGTGGTCCGACGACCGGCCGGCCGGTGAACTGGTTCCACAGGGAATTGGTTTCCTTGTCGTACATCAGCTTGTTCGACCGGTAGAGAAAGCCCGAGGATCCGAACACGAAAGGCTTTTCGCGGCCCTTCAC
>JAPPPC010000431.1:10097-14653 GCA_028817685.1 Rhodospirillaceae bacterium | reverse complement strand
GGATGCGCCGGTTCACTTCATCCGGCGCGTCCTTCAGATAGAGCGGCGTGTGCCAGTTGACCGTTTCGCCGACGCTCAGCGGCTGGATCATGACCAGGCAGGTTTCGGCGATGAACAAGTTCGGAAAGATGAAGGCGTGCGGCGGACCGCGGCGCAAGATTTCCCGGGCGTCCGCCTCGCCGTAGCTCTCGCACATCGCCGCGAAATATTCGGGATAGCGGTCTTCCTTCACGCGCAGCCAGGTCAACGGCGCCGGGTAGGTCGATTCATACTCGAGCTCGGTATGCCCGTTGCCGAGATAGCGGCAGACCGCACCGACATCGCTTTCGTCGTCGACGAGAATGTTCTCGTACTTGCCGCTTTGGTCGATCGCCCGGGCGAAGGAGTTGTGGACGAAGTTGACGTGATAGCCGTCCGCTTCGTTCTCGGACATCATCTTCCAGTTCGCCCGGAACAGATGGCGCACCCAGGTCGGGCCGATATCGAGTTCACCCGCCGGTGACAGGTCGCTGACCCGGTCCAGCGCATGGGCGCCCAGGCCGAGGAATTCGCTGAGTGGGGCCACGTCGTGCTTCAGCGACGCGAAGATGAAGCCGCGATAAATCTCGACCCTTGCGGTGCGGAGCCCGCTCTTCTCGCGATCGATATGCGCACAGCCGCTCGGATAGGGAATATCGACCAGATCGCCGTTCTGCGCGAAGGCCCAACCGTGATATTGGCAGACGAAGGAGCGCTTTCGGCCGCGTTCCGGCATGCACAGCAGATTACCGCGATGCGCGCAGCGATTGACGACGACGTGGAATTTGTCGCGCGCCCGGGTGACCAGAACCGGCTGCGTTCCCACGGTCCGGCGGATGTAATCGCCGTCGCGGGGGAATTCCGAGACGTGCGCGACATAGACCCAGTTTTCCTCGAACACCCGCTGAAGTTCGCGTTCGAAGACCGCCTGATCGGTATAGAGGGCGCTGTGCGCGCCCGAGGGTTTGATCAGTGACCCGATGTCCGGCGTCGCTTCCGTATGCACCGCTGATACTCCGATTATTCGTATTATTTAAAAATTACGCTAAAATTTTTCCATTGGTCAATCATTAAAGTTATCGTATTCTCATATTATGAGATTTTATTCAGTAAAAATGCATTCCGGTTCGGCCCCACGCGCATGAATTTGCGGGCTTTCGGATATGTCGGTCTCGGTTCCGACAGGCTGGCAGATTGGCGGGCTTTCGGTACGGAAGCCCTGGGACTGCAATGCGCCAAAGCCACTGCGTCGACCCTGCGGTTTCGCATGGACGACCGCGAACAGCGCATCTTTATCGACAGCACACTGCCCGAGGGCACCGGCGTATTCGGCTGGGAGGTCTGCGACGCCGCCGCGCTCGACCATTTCGGCGCGCATCTCGAAGATCACGGTATTGCCGTCTCTCAGGCGCCCGCCTCGGTCGCCGATGAGCGGGGCGTCGCCCAACTCATCGCCTTCGACGATCCGGTGGGCAACCGGCTGGAGGTCTTTCACAGCGCTACGGTCGCCGGAACACCGTTCGCGCCGGCGCGCGCGCTATCCGGCTTCCGCACGGGCACGCTTGGGCTGGGCCATATCGTCTTCACGGTGCCGCGGATTGACGACGTCCTGCCCTTCTATCGTGACGTTCTCGGGTTCGGCGTCAGCGACTACATGCTGTCGCCGTTCCGCGCCCACTTCCTGCATCTGAACGCGCGCCACCACAGCCTGGCTTTGATCGAGACGGGCCGGGCCGGGATCCATCACCTGATGGTCGAAGCCTGTTCGCTCGACGATGTCGGGCAGGCGCTGGATCTCGCCGAATCGCGCGACGAGGTGAATGTTTCGCTCGGCCGCCATACGAACGATTTCATGACGTCGTTCTACGCCAGATCGCCGTCGCCGCTGATGGTCGAGTTCGGTTGGGGCGGGCGCGAAATCGATCCCGAATCCTGGCAGCCTGTCGAGCTGCGCGACGGCCCCAGCCTGTGGGGGCACGAGCGGCATTGGTTGCCGGCCGAGGACCGGGCCCTGGCGCAGCGCATGCGGATTGAGGCCGCCGCCGCCGGCGCGCGTCAGCCGGTTCAGGTGATGGACGGCAATTTCGTCCGGATGAGCGATACCTGCCCCTGGACCGACGGTGCGCGAGAGAAATGAGGCACAACGCATGACCAGTTTGACGCGGATGCTGGAGATCGTCGATTTGTACTCGGTCGAGCGGCCGCTCTGGACAGCGGAGGAAATCGCAGCCCGTCTCTCCTATAGCCGCGGTTCGACCTATCGCTATCTGAAGGAGCTGGTCGCGGCGGGGCTGCTGGTGAATGTTGCGGGCGGCTACGCGCCGGGCCCGCGCATCATCGAGCTCGATTTTGTCATACGGGAAAGCGATCCCTATAGCGGCATCGTTCTGCCGGTCATGCGCAACCTAAATCAGCGCCTGCAATGCGAAGTGCTGGCCTGCCGCTACTACCGCGGTCGCGTGGTGGTCAGTCACCATTTCGAAGGCACCGACAAGATGACGATGAGCTATGGCAGGGGCCGGCGCATGCCGTTGTTCCTGGGCGCCGGGTCGAAATCGATCCTCGCGAGCATGAAGAAAGGCGAACTCAAGCGCCTGTTCGACGCGAACGAAGCTTTGCGGCGGGAACAGGGCATCACGTCCGACTGGGACGCATTCTTCGCCGACGTCAAGAAGACCCGCCGCCGCGGCTATGCCGACTCCTATGCGGAGCTGGACGAGGGCAATGTTGGCCTCGCCGCGCCGCTGAAGCTGACCCCTTACGGCTGCATTGTCCTGGTGTTCCGGCAGAGCCGCTTCGACATTATCGATGAGAAGCGGGTGATCGGCATGCTCACGGACGCCGTACAACAGGCGAACGCCCTTATTGCCAATATCGAAGCCGGTGAAGACCCCGTCGCCTGGCTCACCCTTTCCGACGCGGGCCCTTCTGCAGCTTAGAGTGGCTGGAGTTAGCTAAGAGATGTCATTTATAGGTCATAAGCAGACGCTAATGAGCACCCATCCGGGAGGCCCGGACTAGCGGCGATCCGTGCGCCATTCCGCTCAAAATGAAAACCGGGACCTCCGAACCCAATCTGAACGCCGGGCTCATTTCATTCTGTTTTTCGTATGCCGCGTCGGCGCGGCGGTCAGCGGGTCGTCGGGCCAGGGGTGTTTGGGATAGCGGCCGCGCATCTCGGCCCGGACCTGCGGATAGCCGGTGCGCCAGAAGGCGGCCAGGTCCTGTGTGATCTGCAGCGGCCGTCCCGCCGGTGACAGCAGATGCAGGGTGAGCGCGATCGCGCCGCCGGCGATTACGGGCGTCTCGGTCGCCCCGAACATCTCCTGCAGCTTGACCGGCAAGACGGGGGCGGTCGGGTCGCTGTAGTCGATGCGGATGCGGGAGCCGCTGGGCACCGTCAAATGGCTCGGCACCAGTTCGTCGAGCCGCTGCTGGGCCGGCCAGTCCATCCGGCTTTTCAGGATCGACAGCATGTCGAGCGCCTTCAGCTGCTGCAGCCGGCTCATCCCGGCCAGATAGGGCCGCAGCCAGTCCTCGAGCGTCGCCAGCAGGGCGCCGTCCGATAGGTCCTCGCCGCTGCCGGTCGCCTGGTAGAGACAGTGCGCCCGCTCACGCCAGCCCTCGGCCTCCCGGCTCCAGGGCAGGCAGCCCAGCCCGGCATCGCGGATACCGTCGATCAGGGCGTCCGCGATCTGCGCCTCCGGGATCGACTGCGCCGGCGCATCGCTGAGCACGAGGGCACCGAGACGCCGCTGCCGCCGGGCGATCACGGAACCGGTCTGACGGTCCCAGACGGCCGTCTCCCCGTCCTCTATTCGGTCTTCGAACAGCTGGTCGATGGTCGCCCGGGAAATCGGCGCGGCGATGCGGATGCGGGCGTCCCGCGCCCCGCCGCCGGTATCGGCAACCGCCAGGTAGGGCGCGTCGCGCAGCGCGTCCTCGGGCGGCAGTACGGCGCCCCTGCCGTTGCTCAAGCGGAACCGGGGGTCGCCGCCGGGGCGGCGCTCGGCAATCCGGTCCGGATAGGCCAGGGCGACCAGGGCACCGATCTGTTCCTCCCGCGGCAGATCCAGGGGTCTGCCCGCGCCGTTTGGCGCCAGCTTTCGCCACCGTTGGGCCAGCGCCCGGGCGCGGCGCAGCGCGTTGCGGTTGACCCGCAGGCGCGTCCGGTCGCCCTGCAGGGCGTTCACCCGGAGGGACAGGTCCGCCGGCGCCGGGTCGCGGCCCTCGCGCTGCACGATATCCCGCTCCGCCAGCAAGGCGCCGACGTCGCACGCCATGTCGGCCCAGCCGGCGTTCGCGCCTTCGACGACCATATGCGCCAACCGCGGATGCAGCGGCAGTGCCGCCATGGCGCGTCCCTGGGCGGTGATCCGGCCCTGCCCGTCCAGGGCGCGCAGCAAGGTCAGCAGGTCCCGCCCCTGATCGAGCGCGGCGGCGGGCGGCGGGGTCAGCCAGCGCAGGGCGCCCGGGTCCAACACGCCCCAATTCGCCAGGTCGCGCGCCAGCGGCGCCAGATCGGCGGCGCGCATTTC
>JAPPPC010000431.1:2460-10087 GCA_028817685.1 Rhodospirillaceae bacterium | reverse complement strand
CGGCGCGAATTTCCGGATCGGCGAAGGGTTTCAGCGCCCCCTCCCCCGCCTTGTCCCAGAGCCGATAGCACAGGCCCGGTTCCAGACGGCCGGCGCGGCCCTGCCGCTGCGCCGCCTCGGCCAGGGAGACCGGTTCGGTGAACAGCCGGGTCATGCCGCTTTGCGGATCGAAACGGGGCCGGCGCGCGCGGCCGCCATCCACGACGACCCGGATCCCCTCGATGGTCAGGCTGGTCTCAGCGATGGCGGTCGACAGCACGACCTTGCGCCGCCCGGGCGCGGGCGGGGCGATGGCGCGGTCCTGCTCGGCCTGCGGCAGCGCGCCGTAGAGCGGCATCAGATCGGTATCGCCGGGCAGGCCCGCGTCGGCCAAGAGCGCCGCGGCCCGCCGGATCTCGCCTTCCCCGGGCAGGAAGACCAGCACGCTGCCGCTCTCCTCCCGCAGCGCCCGGTGCACCGCCGACACGATCGCGGGGGCGAAACTGTCCCCGGACCGGCCGGCCGGCGGGGCGCCCAGGTAGCGGGTCTCGACCGGGAAGCTGTGGCCGGCGCTCGCAATCACCGGCGCCCCGCCCATCAGGTCGGCAACCGCATCCCCGTCCAGGGTGGCCGACATCACCAGGAGGCGCAGCTCTTCGCGCAGGCCCGCCTGGCTGTCGAGACACAGCGCGAGGCCCAGATCGGCCTGCAGGCTGCGCTCGTGGAACTCGTCGAAGATGACCGCCGCCACGCCCTCCAGGGCGGGGTCGCGCTGCAGGCGGCGGGTCAATATGCCCTCGGTGACGACCTCGATGACCGTGTCGGGACCGGTCCGGTTGTCGAGCTGCACGCGGTAACCGACTGTCTTGCCCACGGGTTCGCCCAGCGTCTCGGCCATGCGCCGGGCCGCCGCCCGGGCCGCCAGCCGGCGCGGCTCCAGCATGACGATCTTGCCGCCCGCGCGCCAAGGCGCGTCCAGCAGCCAGAGCGGAATCCGTGTCGTCTTCCCCGCCCCCGGCGCCGCCTGCACGACGGCGTTCGGCGTGCGCTCAAGGCAGGCGCAGAGCTCCGGGAAAATATCGTCGATCGGCAGGCGGGTCATGGCGGCGGATCGTGTCGCGTGTCCGCGCCATAATCAAGCGCGGATCAATGCTTATGCGGCCGGTGATCGCCGTGCGAATGGTCGAAGCGCTCATGATGCTGGCGCAGCAGGTCGACGCCGTAATCGCCGCCATTGGGCGCCCGGATCAGCGAGTGCACGTGATGCGGCGACGGCACCTTGTTGTCGAACACGACGCCCGGGTGATGGTCGAACTCGATCAACACGACCGGGCTGTGCACCCGGTAGTAGAACGGCCCGCCATCGCCCGTCGCGCCCATCCAGGAGAAGCAGGTCTCGTCGAGATATTCCTGCACCTCTTGCATCTTGACGCCGGCATGGCCCTCCGCCGACCAGCCGACATAGGTCGAAACGAGCGAGACCAGCAGCCGCCGCTGCGCGTCGCTGAGGTCGCTGCCGCGGATGCCCTCGTAATCGATGCGGGCATTGTCCTTGAAGGCGCCGCCGACCATGCGCCCGTCGAAGGGGTGCTGCATGTCCTCCGGCAGATCGTCGGGATGGATCGACGGCCGCAGGACCGCCTGCGCGGCCTGGCCCTCCTCCAGGCTGCGGATCATGTCGAGACCCGCCCGCTCCTCCTGGGCGAAGACGCGCGTGCCGGCCAAGGCGCCTTCGTCGATATGGCACGGCTCCGAGCCCATGAAGGCCGGTGCCATGACCATCTGGTCGCCGATGATCACGCAGTTAAGGTTGAGGTGGTGCCCGTCGAGCTGCCAGCCCCAGGGTTCCTCCGCGCTTGGCTGGCCGAAGAAGGACAGGAAATAGGGCCACTCGCCGAACTCGTCCGGCCGCTTGGTCAGCTCGGCCAGGAATCCGTTGATGCGCATGATGTCGCGCGCCTGTTGGAAACCGCGCGCCGACAGGGTCGCCCGCATCAGGCCGATGGCCAGGTTGCGCGTCGCTTGCGGCAGATCCTCCAGCATGATCCCGTGCCGGAAGACGTTGATATGGATGTTGAGCCAGGTCCGCCATTCATCCGCATCGATCGGAAAACACAACCGGCTTCGCTGGTCGGCGTCCAGCGCGTCGAGCAGCGCCAGCGCGGCGTCCAGCATCGGCCGCGTGCTGACCCCCGTCGCGTGCAGCGGGTAGAGCCCGCGCCGCAGCCCGTCCCCGGCCCGCACGCCCTCCAGCGGTGCGGCCAGTAGCTGCCGCCGCGCCTCGACCCGCGAACTCAGCCCGGCGGGCAGTTCGGTGACCTGCTCCCGCGCCGACAGGGTCGGCCGGTTGCGGTTGCGCAGCCCGAATTCGGTCCAAAGCTTCATCTCGGTCCCTCCGCATCCCGTGGGCGTGATTGTATCGGGGTAGTATAGGGCATGTTTTGCCTCCGCGGCGGCGACTGTCCTGCCGATTGAACGGCAAACCGCAAGCGCGCTACCCTTCGCCCGATGGCAAAGACGGGTGGACCCAACGATGACGCCACCGGACAGAATGCGCGACGCGCTGATCGCCTTCTACACCGACCGGACCGACGAAGCGGGCGATGCGCGAGCCCTGCTGGGCCGCATCGTCGCGCGCTTGCAGGCAGCCACCCCACGAACGCCGCCCGTACCCCGGACCCTGCCGGCGACGCGGCATTGGGACGCCCTCCTGGCGCGGAGCGCCCTCAGCCCCTTTCCCGCCCTGAACGAGGCCCTCGCCGCCCTCGCCCCGGCGCTGCACTGGCAGCAGAACCCGAATTACAGCGACGCGGTGATGGGCGACGGCTACATGGACAATTACGGCTACGCGGCCCTGGCCGGCGGCGACGGCGCGTTCCTCGACGCCGCGGACATAAGGATCGGCCTGCTCCTGATCGGCCCGCACCGGCACTACCCGCCGCACAGCCACGAAGCGGAAGAGGTCTATAACGCACTCGCAAGCGAGGCGACACGCTGGCGGCGCGGCGACGAAGACTGGCGCACCTACCCGCTTGGCGACCCGATCCATCACCCGCCCTGGATGGTGCACGAAACGGAGACGGGCGACGAGGCGTTGCTCGCGCTGTATTGCTGGTACGGCGAATCGGCGAATGCCGCGCTAGTGGGCGACGGTTAGACAAGTTATAGGGACATAATACTTAATTCGATGAGATAAGTATTATGTCCCCGTAATTCAGTATTATGTCCCCGTAATACGGCACGTCCTGAAATCTGGACATCGCCGGTTCCGGAACATGACAATATCGGCAGCTGCCGTGGATTCCCTTTGGGCCGCCGTCTAAACTTCCGCCATGTCGGAGGGACCCCAAAGAAAGCTGGCCGCCATCGTATCCGCCGATGTGGTCGGGTATTCGCGCCTAATGGGGGCGGACGAGGCGGGCACGCATGCGCGCCTCAAGGCACGCTATCAAAACATGGTCGCGCCCAGCATCGCCAAATATGGCGGCCGTGTCGTGAAGCTGATGGGCGATGGTTTGCTTGCCGAGTTCCAAAGCGTCGTCCACGCCACCGAGTGGGCGGTCGAGATCCAAGATGAGTTTGCAAGGGCCAACGAGCCGGAACCGCCGGAGCACCGGATCGACTATCGTGTGGGCGTGAATCTCGGCGACGTGATTATCGATCAGGACGATCTCTACGGGGACGGCGTAAATCTGGCTGCGAGACTGCAGGAAGCCGCGCAGGCTGGCGGGGTCTGCGTTTCCGATGCGACCTACCAGCAGGTGAACGGCAAGGTACAGGCGAGCTTTATCGACGGCGGCGAGGTCGAACTCAAAAACATCGCGGGGCCGGTTCGGATTTGGCGTTGGGTTGCCGGCGCCATAGACACGCAAATCGGTCAGCCTCGCGGGGAAACCAAGGTTCGCTTGGCGGCGACGAAACCGTCTATCGCGGTTCTCCCCTTCGAAAATATGACGAACGACCCCGAGCAAGCCTTTTTCGCCGACGGCATTACCGAGGACCTGGTTACCGGTCTCTCCCGCATCCGCTGGCTGTTCGTCATCGCGCGCAACTCCACCAACGTCTACAAAGACCGCGCGGTTGACGTACGCCAGGTCGCGGACGAACTCGAGGTGCGCTACGTCCTGGAAGGCAGCGTGCGCAAGGCCAGCAATCGCGTGCGGATTACGGCACAGCTCATCGACGCACAAACGTCAAATCATCTGTGGGCCGAACGGTATGACCGTGAGCTAACCGACATCTTCGACGTTCAAGACGAAATCACGGAACGGGTCGCCGGCGCGATAGAACCGGCAATTCTGGCGGCGGAGGGCCTGCGCTCGCGCGAACGGTCGATCGACGATTTGGGCGCCTGGGAATTGTTGATGCAGGGCGTCACGCGCTTCTGGCGCTTTACGGATGCAGATGCCGAGGAGGCAATTGCGCTGCTGGAAGAAGCGATCTCGCTTCACCCCGAATACGCCCCTGCGCACAGTATGTTGTCTTTCCTGCTTTTGTTTTCGGGCCATGTCGGCTGGACCGCGCTGGCAGAATCACGCAAGCGCGCCGAAACACTGGCAACCAGAGCATCCGCGCTGGATGACCAGGATGCCTGGACACAGGTGTCTCTGGGATACCTGCACACCATGAAGCGCGACACCCACGCCGCCCTGCAGGCGTTTGCCAAGGCACTCGACCTCAATCCAAACTTCGCTTCCGCCTATGGCTGGCGCGCGATGGCCGAAGCGCATGCGGGTATGGCCGAGGAAGCGCTGGCGGACTTTGACCTGGCGGTACGGCTCAGTCCCAAAGACCCGCAAAACGCCGTGTTCCTGGGGGCGAAAGCCCTCGCCCATTTCATGGCGGATCAGTTCGACACGGCCGCAAGCATAGCCGCCGATTCCATACGGCAGCGTCCGGGATGGTTGTCGAGTTACAGAATGGAATGCACGGCCCTGGCGCGCGCCGGCCGGCTCCCGGAAGCCGAGACAAGCCTCGAACGTCTCTTGGAAAAACAACCAGGATTGACGGCCGCGCAGCTACGCTCGAGTTTGCCGTACCCCGATGGCGCGACATTGGAAAAATTCGTTGGCGGGTTGGTCCTGGCAGGCTTGCCGGAGAAGTAACGGCCCAGTCTTTGGCTGATCGTTACTCGGCTATACAGGCTAAAAATAGCAGGGGCACAGTAACTTACTTGAATCTGAGATAAGTATTATGTCCCTTTAATACTCGACTTTATTGTATCGATGCGCTGAGTAAGCTTGGCAAAGGCTTCGTCAGGGAATGCCGACCGCCATTCCCGTTCGAAGATTTCCGCCGGCAGGGACGATTGAAGTTTTCGTAGACCGCGCCAAAATGAATAAACAATGCTGAACCGACTGCCCTCCATCGAAAAGATGATGTTGGACCGTGCCGGAGAACGCCGCCCATCATCCGGCCACTCAAGAATAACTAACCTGATCGATTGCGATCCTTCGATGGGCAGGAACGAAACGTCATATTCTATTGGCTCTGCACATAGTGTTATCGCGCGTGGCAGCGCCCCATCGAGTACCGCAGACAGCGCATCGCACAGGTCATCGAAGACCGGCGTGACATAGGAAACCGAGTCCGAGAATTCATGACTGCCGGCAGCAAAACTGACGGCAACCCAGCCGGCCGAAACATTGTCGAGCGAAACTTTGAGCTTTGGGTTGGTCATAGGGCGTTCAACATCTTCGTCATCGCTCAGCTTTGCTGACGCATTGGAGAGCCGCCCCTACTCCGCTGCCGCCACCTCGTCCCGCGTCCCACGAACCCATCGGAACATCAGTCCGAAATCGTGCTGTACCCGGATCAGGGCGGGCACCACCAGCAGCACCAAAAACGTCGTGACCATAAGGCCGAAGACGAGGGTGATCGCCATGGGGATCAGGAACTGGGCCTGCAGGCTGCGCTCGAACATCAGCGGGGTCAGGCCGCCCATCGTGGTGGCGGAGGTGAGGATAACCGCGCGCAGGCGGTCGCGGGTGCCGTCGACGATGGCCTCTTCGAGCGGCTCGCCGCGGTCGATGCGCTCGTCGATGGTGCTGACCAGGATGATCGAGTCGTTGATGACGATGCCGGACAGGCCGACCAGCGCCATCATGCTGAGGATGGTCAGGTCGTAGCCCATCAGCCAATGGCCCCAGGTCGCGCCGACGAAGCCCAGCGGGATGATCGCGATGACCGCCAGCGGGCGGAAGTAGCTCGAGAAGACCCAAGCGAGGATGATGTAGATGCCGGCGAGGCCGAGCATCGCGCCGGCGCGCATGTCGGCGATGGTGCGCGCCTGCTCCTCCGCCTTGCCGGCGAAGCTGAGCGTCAGGCCGTGCTTGGCGACGATGTCGTTGATGCCGTCCCGGTTCAGCGCCTCGATGACCTTGTCGGTCGTCGTCAGCGCCGTGTCCGTATCGGCCGTGATCGCCACCTGGCGCACCCCGTCCTCGCGCCGGATACGCGAGAAGCCGCCCTTGTCCGTCGCGCTGACGATCTCCTCCAGCAGCACTTCCGCGCCGCCGGGCCCGCGCAGATAAAGGCCTTCCAGGCTGGCCGTGTCCGTGCCCTCATGCGGGAAGCGGACGCGGACCGTGACCTCCTCATCCTCGCGGGAAAAACGCTTGGCGACGGCGCCGTCGAAGGCGTTGCGCACCTGGCGGCCGACGCTTTCCGTGGTGAAGCCGAGCGCGCGGCCGGTCGGCGTGACCTCCAGGATCGTCTCGCGCTTGCCATAGGGCAGATTGTCCTCGACCCCCGTCACGCCGGGATATTCCGCCAGCAGCGCGCGGATTTCCGCCGCGCCTGCCTTGAGCGATTCCAGATCGGCGCCGCGCAGACGGATATCCACCTCGCGTCCCGGGGGCCCGCCGCGCGCCTGCCGGATGGTCAGAAACTCCGTCCCCGCATGCAGCCGGACATGCTTGCGCCAGGTCTCCACGACCCTGTCGGTGCGGATGTCGCGTTCGTCCGACGGGGCGAGTTCGAGGATGATCCCGCCCAAATGATCGCCGGCACCCGGCAGCGGGGTCTGCACCCCCACCGAGGACCCGATTTTCAGCAGCACCATGCGGACGAGGCCGCCCTGCCCATCGGTCAATTCCCGCTCGGTTTCCAAAAGGCCACGCTCCAGCTCCTCCAGCATGGCGATGGTCTTCTCGCGCGGCGAACCCGCGGTGAACTGCACATTGGCATAGACCCGGTCGGCCTCCGGCGAGGGGAAGAAGACGAAGCCGACGCGGCCGCCCGCGATCAGCCCGATGGACAGGATCAGCGCACCGACGGCG
Source organism: Rhodospirillaceae bacterium (assembly GCA_028817685.1). Lineage (GTDB taxonomy): Bacteria > Pseudomonadota > Alphaproteobacteria > UBA8366. The sequence goes on along the minus strand of JAPPPC010000431.1, from coordinate 2,828 downwards.
ACCGCCAGGGTCGCATAGCGCCAGCGCAGCACTAGACTGACCAGGCGGAAGAAGGGTCCGTCGCGGAAGGCATCGAATTTCGCGTTGAACCACACGCGCGGCCGCGAGCGCCGTCCCGCATTCAGGGTCAGCGCGCCGCGCATATGACCGGGCAGCACGAAGAAACATTCGATCAGGCTGGCGATGATCACGGCGATGACGACCAGCGGTATCGCGCGGATGATCTGACCGATGATGTCGGATATGACCAGTAGCGGGATGAAGGCGGCGATCGTCGTCAAGGACGAGCTGAACACCGGCGCGGCCATGCGCTTCGCCCCGTTGACGGCGGCGGCGCGCGGCGCTTCGAAGTAGCTCGCCAGGGCGGC
>JAPPPC010000431.1:0-2450 GCA_028817685.1 Rhodospirillaceae bacterium | reverse complement strand
CCGTGGCGCGCCCGGGCGGCCGCGTGCTCGCCGACCACGATCGCGTCATCGACGATGATGCCGAGCGCCATGATCAGGCCGAACAGGCTGATCATGTTGATCGACTGGCCCGACAATTCCATGACCAGCACGGTGGCGAACAGCGAAGTCGGGATGCCCATCGCAACCCAAAAGGCCGTGGGCGTGTTGAGGAAGATGAACAGGATCAGCAGCACAAGGATCAGCCCGCCGCCGCCATTGACCAGCAACAGGTCGATACGGCCTTTAATCAGGTCGGACTGCACGTCGTACTGCTCGAGCCGCAGATTGGGCGGCAGCTGCGGGCGGATGCGGTCGAGATAGGCTTCAACCTGCTTGGCGACCTTCAGCGCGTCCGCATTGGTGGCGCGGCGGACATGCAGCTCGATCGCGGTGTGGCCCAGCCGCCGCGCCGTCTTGCCGCCCTCCTCGAAGCGTTCGGACACGATCGCGATGTCGTGCAGGCGGACCTTTTCGCCGTTTTCCAGGGCGCGTACTTCAATCCGGCCCAGGCTTTGCGCGTCCTTGCGCAGGCCGAGGCTGCGGATCTGCCGTTCGGCGGCACCCGTCGTATCGCCGGACGGCAAATCCTGCGACGTCTCCTCGATCCGCGCCGCGATATCGCCCAGGGTCAGATCGAATTCGCGCAGACGCTGCGGCGTTACCTCGACCCAGATTTCCTCGTCCCGCGCGCCGAACAGATCGACCTTGTCACTGCCGCTATTCAGAAGATCGTCGCGCAGCCGCTTGGCGATCTCCTTCAGCGAGGCTTCCGGATAGGGGCCGGAGATGACGATGCGCGAAATCGTGTCGTACCGGACCAGGCGGCGAATTTCCGGCGTCTCGCTATCCTCCGGCAGGGTGGTCACCTGGCCGACCGCGGTCTCCACATTGGACAAGGCGGATTGCATGTCGGTCCCGGCATTGAACTCGATGACGATCTGGCCATTGCCCTCGACCGAGGAGGACTGCACCCGGCGCACCCCGTCGAGGAAGCGGACCTCGGGGTCGAGGGCCTGGATGATATTGGAATCGATATCCTCCGCGCTGGCGCCACGCCATTCGACGGAGATACTGACCATGTCGAGACCGAAATCGGGAAAGAACTGCGTGTTGATCTGGCGCAGCGCGAAGATGCCGACCAGGATCATCAAGATCATCAGCAGGTTCGCCGCCGTGCGATGGCTGGCGAACAGACGGATCAGCGAAAACCGTTCGGGTTCGGTCGTCTCGCTCATGGCAGGGTGACCTTCACGCCGGTGCCGACCTCCGCCAGACGGGTGGTGAGGACGATGTCACCATCCTTGACACCGCCGCGGACGAGGACGTCGGTACCGAGGCGCGCCAGCAGTTCCGTCTGGCGTGCCTGCAGCCGGCCGTCGACCACGGCGTACAGCGTGTCCCGGCCGTACAGTGCCGTCTCCGGCAGGCGGGCGACGCCGGCGTATTTCTGGCCCGGAACCACGAGCCGCACGAAGGCGCCGGGTCTGAGCACCGTCGTCGCGCCGATATCGTTTAGCCGCGCGTAGAGGCTGACCCCGCCGCTGGCGGTGTCGATCTCACTGCCTTCGCGCTCGAGCGTCGCCTCGAACGGCTTGGCCTTCTTGTCTCCACGCCAGAAGACCTGCGCCGCGCGCCCGACATAGCCGCCATCGGTGCGCAGCTGCGCGAACTGCGCATTGCTGACATGGAAACGGACTTCGAGACGGCCCGCATCGATCAGGTTGGCGACCCGGTCGCCGGTACCGATGAGCTTGCCGATCTCGGCCTCGACATTGAGCAGGAAGCCGTCGAACGGCGCGACCAGCTTCGTTTCCTCCAGATCGCGCTCGGCGCGGGTCACCGCGACCTCCAACCGCGCGATGGTCGCGCGCTGCTGCGCGATCTTGGCGCCCCAGCTCGCCACCGCCCGCTCGCGGTCGGTCAGTCGCTGCTCATTGTCCAGCAGGGCGAGACGCGCATCGTCCAGCGCCTTCACCGATGACGCGCCGGAGCCGCGCAGCTTCTCGCGCCGGGCGACGTCGCGGCGCCGGATGTCGAGCTGCGCCTTGTCGTGCGTGATCAGCTTCTTGACGCCGTTATACTCCGCCTGGATCTCGCGCAGCCGGGCGCGCGCCTCGTCGCGTTCCGCCTTGCGTTCGGCCACATCGGCCTCGTAGTCGAACGGGTCAATCGCGACCAGCAGATCGCCCTTGGCGACGATGCCGCCCTCGACGAAGTTCGGGCCCACCGCGACAATGCGGCCGGCGACAAGCGGGCGCATATCGACCTTGCGCCCGGCGAAAACCTCGCCGAACAGGGTCAGGTTCGGGCGTTCGTCGGCGATGCGCGCCGTTTCGGCCTCGATGACCCAGCTCTTCTCTTCGGCGGCGCGGCGTTCCGGCTCCGGCTTGGATTTGACCAGGGCGTAGGCGCCCGCGGCGGCCACGAAC
>JAPPPC010000522.1 GCA_028817685.1 Rhodospirillaceae bacterium | reverse complement strand
ACAAGGTGCTGATCAAGCGCGAGGATTTACAGGCGGTCTTCTCGTTCAAGCTGCGCGGCGCCTACAACAAGATGCTGCACCTGACGGATCAGGAAAAAGAGCGTGGCGTGATCGCCGCCTCGGCCGGCAATCATGCGCAGGGCGTCGCGCTCGCGGCGAAGAAGCTGGGCATTCCGGTAACCATCGTGATGCCGCAGACGACGCCGGACATCAAGGTGCAGGCAGTTGGCAATTGGTCGCCTCGCATCGTTTTGCATGGCGACGACTATCAGGGGGCCTACGCCAAGTCCTTGGAGATCGCCGAGATGGACGGGCTGACCTATGTGCACCCCTTCGACGATCCGGATGTGATCGCCGGGCAAGGGACTGTTGGCATGGAGATCCTGCGGCAGTGTACGGATGAGATCGATGCGATCTTCGTGCCGGTTGGCGGTGGCGGGTTGATCGCTGGGATCGCCGCCTACGTGAAGGCGGTACGGCCCGAGGTGAAGGTAATCGGTGTCGAACCGGAAGACGCGGCGTCGATGACTCGGTCGCTGGAACGCAAACGGCGCGTCACGCTCGATCAGGTTGGAATTTTCGCCGACGGTGTCGCAGTCACACAGGTGGGCAAGGAGACCTTCCGGCTGGCCCGCAAACTGGTGGATGACATGGTGACCGCCTCGGTCGATGAGATTTGCGCGGCGGTGAAGGACGTGTTCGACGATACGCGCGTGATTGCGGAACCTGCCGGAGCGCTCGCCATCGCAGGGATGAAGAACTATGTGGCGCAGCATGGTTGGCAAGGAAAGACCCTTGTCGCAGTGAATAGCGGTGCCAATGTGAATTTCGACCGGCTGCGCCATATCTCCGAACGGGCGGAGATCGGCGAAAATAGGGAAACGCTGTTCGCCGTCACCATACCGGAACGGCCGGGCAGCTTCCGCCGGTTTTGCGATATTCTCGGCAAACGCTCGGTAACCGAATTCAATTACCGCTATTCGGACGATACCGACGCACAGATTTTCGTCGGCATCAAGTTGAGCGGCGGGCAGGACGAGAAAGCAGCGCTGCTAAAGCGCTTTCAGGACGGCGGCTACCCGGTGACCGATATCTCGGACAATGACACGGCCAAGCTGCACATCCGCTACATGGTTGGCGGCCGGCCGCAGAATCTCACGGACGAGGTGGTTTACCGGTTCCAATTCCCGGAACGGCCGGGAGCGTTGCTCAATTTTCTCAACCATATCGGTGAACGCTGGAACATCAGCTTGTTCCACTACCGCAACCACGGTTCCGCCTTCGGACGGGTGCTATGCGGCATGCAGGTGCCACGGGCCGATATGTCGGAATTCAAGGAATTCCTCGGCACGCTCGGCTACGCCCATTGGCCGGAGACGGACAATCCCGTCTACAAGACCTTTTTGAGTTAGTGGACCCTAGCTGATCTCGTGCACGTTGACCGCCGGCGCCGCGTCGTCGGCCAGGTCGATGATGACATAGGTCGCACCACGCCCGATCGTATCGGTTGGCGAGCCGCTATAAGCAGCCGTCGCCTTTTCGTTGACCAGTTCCATCGCGGCGTGATGATGGCCCAGCGCAAGATAGTCGCAGACGCTGTCTTCGATATGCTGCATGGGGATCGGCGACGACCGGTCCGTTTCACCGCCGTGCGGCACGAAAATGCCATGGCCCATGCCAAGATACCAACTGCAGTCCGCGGGGCGTTCCGGGCAACTGTCCAGAGGCAGGAAGTCGGGCGAATGCTCCACCATGCCTTTGCCCCAAACGGCGACGTCCAGCGCATCGACCCGTGCGATCGCGCCTTCTTCCGCATCGATCATCTGCAGGTTCGGAATTTTGTTGAAATCGTACCGGTGATAGATCGCACCGGGTTCCAGGCAATCATGATTGCCTGGGATCATGACGATGGGCAGCGGCTGGTCGGAAAGGATGTCCATCGCCCAGGTGATCGTCTCGTCGCTGGCTGTATTGGCGTCGAACAGGTCGCCGGCGATCAGCAGCATGTCCGGCTTGTGGCGCTGCATTTCCATCAGCGCGCGTGCGAAGCCGCTCTTATAGTAATCCACATGGCCTTCGATCATCTCGCCGGCATCGCCGTCCAGATGAATATCGGAACAATGGGCAAAACGGAGTCTTTTGGTCATGAATTCTACATTGTTACGAATAAAGAAATGCCGCGAAGCCAAAGCCCGCGGCTGCGAATGCGGCGCAATATAAGCGGCTACGTCGAAAAACCCAAATCGGATCGCGAATTTCCAGGTCCCCCAGTCGCTCATGCGGGTGTCATCGGCTAAGCTGCCGCCGAAACAAACACGGGATTGGGACAAAAGGCATGCATTTGAACCTGTTTTCGGAGAGTTCCGAAGCACTCGACATGACGACCTCGGACGAATTCGCGAGCCTGCTGTCGAGCGCGAAGGACCTGTCGATTCCCCATTCCCCCGATATCGCCTACCGGTCCAGTAACATCGTATTGCGCCATCAGCGCTTTCATTTCCTGGAGTGGGGGGCGGCGGATGCTCCCACCATCGTTTTGCTGCATGGCGGGCATCAATCGTGCCATTCCTGGGATTTGGTTAGCCTCCATCTGGCACAGAAATACCGCGTGTTGGCCCTTGATCAACGCGGCCACGGCGACAGCGAATGGGCGCGCGACTGGGATTACTCGAACAACACGATGGCGCTCGACGCCGAAGCCTTCATTCGGGCCATGGGACTGGAGCAGCCCATTGTCATGGCGCACTCCATGGGCGGCCGCAATTCAATGCTGCTGGCCCGGAACGCGCCGGGGATCATGCGCGGCTTGGCGATCGTCGATGTCGGTCCGGAAGTATCCGAACGCGGCCGCAAAGTGATCTCCTCCTTCGTGCGCGAGAATCAGGAATTCGACGATCTGGAGCACTTTGTCGAGAATGTTCGCAAATACGATCCCTATCGCAGCCGTGAGCACATCGAGCGGACGGTCAAATACAACATGATCCAGCGGGTGGACGGCAAGTTCGTCAGCAAGTGCGACTCCAATCCGCGCCGTGCCGGCGCCCAGGCCCAGAAGGCGCAGCAGGACAATGTGACCTTGGAAGAGGTTGGCGCGTTCGATTTCCCGGTTCTGATCCTGCGCGGCGAGACGTCCAATATTCTTGAACCGGACGCGGCTATCCGCTTCCGGGACGCCCTGCCGCAGGGGCAGCTCATCGAGGTGCCGAATTGCGGCCACAACGTTCATTCGCAGAATACGCTGGGCTTTCTGGATGCGGTTGGACCATTCCTGGAAAGCTTAAGCTGAGATAACCGGACGACACGGGGAGATAGAGAGATGGCACTGATCGAACAGGATGTGGTGATCACCACGAAACACGGGCGCATGCCGGGCTTTACCGCTTGTCCTGATGAGCCGGGCCGTTTCCCGGGCATCATCTTCTACATGGACGCACCGGGATACCGAGAAGAGCTTTGCAACATGGCGCGGCGTATCGCCAAGCAAGGGTATTTCTGCGTTTTGCCGGATATGTATTACCGGTTGGGCACGATCCGCTTCGATCTGCCGCGACGCAACGATGGAATGAGCGCGGTCGTTATGGCGTCGATGAACCATCTGACCAATGCGGATGTCGTCGACGATACCGCTGGGATCCTCGGTTTCCTGGACGCGCAGGATAAATGCGCACCGGGACCGGTCGGCTGCGTCGGTCACTGCATGAGCGGCCAGTACATCACGACGGTAGCGGCGAAATTCCCGACCCGCTTTGCGGCCGCTGCCTCCATGTATGGTGGCAAGAT
>JAPPPC010000557.1:3022-3788 GCA_028817685.1 Rhodospirillaceae bacterium | reverse complement strand
GCACGGGATCGTTTCCTGTCTGACGCGCTCGGACGGCAAACAGTAGCGCGGCGCAAACACATGCTGCACATCCGCGAAGACGATTTGAGTGGGCCGGAGATCGCACAGCTGCTGCAGGCCCATCTCGACACGATGGCCGCGCACTCGCCGCCGGAGAGCGTGTTTGCTTTGGATCTGGACGCGTTACGCAGTCCGGACATCACTTTCTGGACCGTTTGGGAGCAGGACGAGCTGGTCGGGTGCGGTGCGCTGCGCGAACTGGACAAGACGCATGGCGAGATCAAATCGATGCACACCGCCGCGGCGCATCGGGGCAAGGGGGTCGCGCAGACCTTGCTATCCCATGTATTGGCGGAAGCCAAAGGGCGGTCCTACGGACGGATTAGTCTGGAAACCGGCTCTGTCGCTGCTTTTGCGGCTGCACAAGCGCTTTACGCGCGCAACGGATTCGTTGAGACGGCAGCGTTCGGCGACTATGTGGACAACCCCTTCAGTCTGTTCATGACACTCGATTTGATGGCTGAAGACGAGGTTTGACAACCCATCGCGAAACCCTATACTCCCGCGCGCTTCCGGGCATGAGGGCCGTGGCCCCGTCCACCAAGGACTGACCGGGACAACAACAACACCGACCAACGAGCGGGATATATAGAAATGTCGAAACGTGTGAGTTCGAAGTACAAGATCGACCGCCGCCTTGGAGTGAATCTCTGTGGACGGCCGAAAAGCCCCATCAACAATCGCGATTACGGTCCTGGCGAGCATG
>JAPPPC010000557.1:0-3012 GCA_028817685.1 Rhodospirillaceae bacterium | reverse complement strand
CCCTGGCGCGCCGGGGCATCTGCGCCACCAGTCGTCCGATGTCGGCACGCAGCCGATGGCCAAGCAGAAATTGAAGGGCTATTACGGCAATATCGGCGAGAAGAAATTCCGCCGCTATTACGAGGAAGCCGTCCGCCGCCGCGGTGATACGGGCGAGAACCTGATCGAGCTGCTGGAGCGGCGCCTGGATGCGGTGGTGTACCGCGCGAAATTCGTGCCGACCGTTTTTGCGGCACGCCAGTTCGTCAATCACGGCCATGTCATGGTCAACGGCATCCGCGTCAACATTCCGTCCTACCAAGTGAGGGACGAGGACGTTGTTGAAATTCGCCAGAAGAGCCGCGAATTGCCGCTGGTGCTGGAGGCGATGGGCTCGGTGGAGCGCGAATTGCCGGACTACATTTCCGTCGATTACGGCAAGATGACCGCGACCTTCATGCGCGCCCCGGGACTGGCCGACGTGCCGTACCCGGTGCAGATGGAACCCAACCTGGTGATTGAGTTCTACTCGCGCTAATTGCGCCTCAGATACAGAAAAAGCCGCCCGGCGATCCAGTCAGGCGGCTTTTTTATTGCGGTTAACTCACTCAGGCCGGCGCGGTTCCCCGCGTGTTGATGCGAAGAATCGTTCGGAAATGATCGGCCGGCAGCACGTTTGTCGTCGCGTGATGCATCGTGCAGCGATTGTCCCAAAGCAGCAGGTCGCCGACCGACCATTTGTGCCGGTATTGGAAACGGTCCTGTGTGCAATGCTCGAACAGCATGTCGAGCAGATCGTCGCTTTCCGCAGGGTCCATGCCGACGATGCGGCGTACGCCCGAGGTTAGGCCGGGGAAGACGAAGATCGACTTCGCGCCGGTTTCCGGATGGGTACGTACGACCGGGTGGGTGACCTCCGGCGTTAAGCGCCGCTGTTCTTCGCTCAGCAGTTTCCAGCGGCCTTCCGCGTGATCCCGGTCCTTGGTGTGGCGGTAGTGATGGACCGCCTGCAACCCGTCGAGCCGCTGCTTGGTTTCATCCGTCAGCGCGCTATAGGCGGCCGCCAAGTCGATGAACATGGTGTCGCCGCCGGCTTCCGGCACCTCGATGGCATAGAGCATGGTCACGTTGGCGGGCACTGCCTTGTAGGAATAGTCCGAATGCCAATGCGAGCCGGCATCCCGAATCCCTTTAGGCCGGCCCAGCTCGGTCCGGTTCGACAACACGGTGATCCCGGGAAATTCGTCGTGGTGGTACATCGTGACCGTATGCGGCTCGATCACGCCGAACCGTTCGCCGAGATCGTGGAACTGCTTGGCGGACAGGTCCTGCCGTTTGAGGCACAGGACCTTGTGTGCCAGATAGGCGGCGTGGATATCGTTCCAGGCCGTATCCAAATCAGTCGCAAGATCGACATCGTCGATCGTCGCGAAGAATGTGTCGCCGTGACGTTCGGCAGTCGGAGTGACGATGTCCGTCGCGCTCATCCCGAGATTCCGTACGGAGCGGCCCAACCCAGGCCCGCACGCGTCTCGCCCTTCGGCCGGTACTCGCAGCCGATCCAGCCCTCGAAGCCCAACTCGTCGATCACGTCGAAAAGGTAGGGGTAATTGACCTCGCCGAGATCCGGTTCGTGCCGGTCCGGTACGCCGGCGATTTGGAAATGGGCGACCCGGTCGATATTGGCGCGGATCTTCATCGCGACGTCGCCCTCGACGATCTGGCAGTGATACAGATCCATCTGCAGCGCGGCATTTTCCGCCCCAACGGTGTCGAGGGTCTTGAGGCCGTCATCCTGCCGGTTGAGGTAATAGCCCGGGATGTCCCGCGGATTGATTGGCTCGAGCAGCACCGTAATACCGTGCGGCGCGGCACGCTCGGCCGCCAGCCGGACGTTTTCGACATAGGTGCGCTGACAGGCGTAGGGATTGGCGTCCTCCGGCGGGATTCCGGCCATGACATGCAGACGCGGGCAGCCGATCACCTGGGCGTATTCGAGCGCCTTGTCGATCAACCCCTCGAAATCCGCTTCGCGGCCGGGCAGGGCGGCGAGGCCCCGGTCTCCCGTCTCCCAATTGCCCGGCGGTAGATTGAACAGCACGTTTTGCAGGCCGTTATCCTGCAGCGCCTTGGCGATCGTCTCCGCCGGATGATCGTAGGGAAACAGATACTCGACGCCCTTGAAGCCCGCATCCGCGGCCGCGGCGAAGCGCTCGAGAAACGGCACTTCCGTGAACATCATCGAAAGGTTTGCAGCAAGATTGGGCATGCGTCAGTCCCTGGGAAATATCCGTTCGAGTTCTTCGATCTGCGTCTCGGTCAGCACCCGCGGGTTGTGGGCGTGCAGGAGCAGGTGGAGCTTGGCGGTCTCTTCGAGTTCTTCGGTGGCGTAGACGGCGGCTTCGAGCGATTTGCCCGCGACGACCGGACCGTGATTGGCCAGAAGGACCGCGCTGTGCTTGCCGGCGAGGCCGCGGATCGCGTCGCCCAACCCTTCGTCGCCCGGCCGGTAATAGGGGATCAGCGGCAGTTTGCCGATTTTCATGACGTAATAGGCGGTGAGTGGCGGCAGGACGTTCGCCGGGTCTACGTCCGGCAGACAGGAGACCGCGACGGAGTGCGTCGAGTGCAGATGGACGATGGCCCCGGCACTGGACCGCTCTTCATACATGGCGCGATGCAGGAAATGCTCCTTCGTCGGCGGGTCGCCGGACACCAAACGCCCGTCTTCGGCGAGCTTGGATATTCGCGCCGGATCGAGATTGCCCAGGGACGAGCCGGTGGGCGTCATCAGCCAGCCATCCTCGATGCGGACGCTGATATTGCCGGAACTGCCACCCGTCAAACCACGGTCGAACATGGATTTCCCGAAGCGCGCGATCTCCTCGCGCAAGGCGTTTTCGCTCATGGCAACTGCTCGAAGGCCTTGGTGAAAAAGTCTGGGGCGCCGAAGTTACCCGATTTCAACGCCAATAGAAGCGGCGTCTCGCCCAGTCTGGCCGTCCAGGTAACGCCCGGGTCGATTTCCGGACC
>JAPPPC010000313.1 GCA_028817685.1 Rhodospirillaceae bacterium | reverse complement strand
TGGTTAGAGCAGCGGAATCATAATCCGCGTGTCGGGGGTTCAAGTCCCTCCTCCGCTACCATAATAAAATCCCGGGTCGTGTTGATCCGGGTGTGCGATTTGTCAGGGTAGGCAGAACGTATTTTGTTCCAGTATGTTGGCGGGCTGAACTGTTTCCCATGAAGCGTGAATTTCCCTCCAGAAATATTGGACTCCTAGGCCCCGGGCTGTTCCGGGTGCCGTATTCTTGCGATCCCGATGGAGGGAAAAATGAAAGGCACCGTCAAGTGGTTCAACCATCAAAAAGGCTACGGTTTCATCGAGCCTGAAGATGGCGGTAACGACGCATTTGTTCATATCTCAGCCGTAGAGCGGGCCGGTCTTCCGGGCCTCGACGAAGGCGCCAAGGTCGAATACGAGTTGACCGAGGGCCGTAACGGCAAGATGGCCGCGGACAATCTGAAACTGCTCGACTAAGAGCGTTTCCGAATAAATTTGGTTGGAGCCTGAGCACAGTGTGTTCACGGCTCCATCATCTATGGAGAATCTGGACTACCGTTTGCGATATTGTTCGGACCCGAACAGGTTCGACCAATCCTCGGCGCTCCAGTTCTTCTGATCCGCCTTGTCTTCCAGTTTCGCCATGTCGCGGATGACGGCGGGCCGCTGCGCGATCGCGTCGAACCAGCGTTTGACATTCGGGTGGTCGGCAAGATCCTGACCCTGACGGCCGTGCAATCGGCACCAGGGAAATATCGCCATATCGGCAATCGTGTATTCGCCGGCGGCGACATAGTCGCGTCCCGCAAGGCACCGGTCGAGGACCTGATAGAGACGCTGCGCCTCGTTCGAATAGCGGTCATAGGCGTATTGAATGCGTTCCGGCGCGTAGGCGCGAAAATGATGTGCCTGGCCCAACATCGGACCGAAGCCACCCATCTGCCAGAACAGCCATTCCATGGTTTCGATCCGCTTCAGCGGTGATTCCGGCAGAAAACGGCCGGCCTTCTCCGCCAAATACTGCAGAATACAGCCGGACTCGAAGATCGAGACGGTCTCACCGCCCGGCCCGTCATGGTCGACGATTGCCGGGATCTTGTTGTTCGGGCTGATGGCGAGGAATTCGGGGGCGAATTGTTCACCTTTGTCGATGGAGACATAGTGCTCGTTGTAGGACAGGCCCGTCTCCTCCAACATGATATGGACCTTCTGCCCATTCGGCGTGGCGGCGGTGTACAGGTCGATCATAGGAGACCTCGCTCTGGTTAAATCTATGTATCCAGCCCGGTTGAGCCGGACGCCGGTTAGCTGATGTTTAGTCTGACCTAACCGCCCTGCTGCGCGGTGAAGATCGACCCATACCCTTGTTCCGCCCAATTCGGCGGCACGGGGCAGGGGCGAGGATCGAGATGCGCGGTGCGCGCCGGATTGCCGCGCACGATGTCACCCGTGTGGTCCGTCGGTGTCGGCGGCGGCATCCAGGCGAAGGCGTCGGCCGAGCTGTAGACGTAAAGCAATAAGGGGCGGACGGAATCGGACCGGTTGGCATGCGATCCGTGGATCGTCCGGCAATTGATGGCCACGACTGTGCCGGGCCCGCCGGTGAGCGCGGCCGCACTTTCCAGATCGACCGTGTTCAAGTCTTCGTCGGCAATGATACCGCGCCACGACCCGTCTTCATTGTCATGCCTGAACAGCGGGCCTTCGTGGCTGCCGGGAACGCACAACAGCGGTCCGTGCTCCGGTTCAACCCTGTCCAGATAGACGCCCAGCGTGACAGGGCTGTAGTTGGTGTGCGGCCAGGCGGGTATGTCCTGGTGCCAATGAACGATCTCGCCCGCACCCGGCCATTTGTAGTTCAGCTTTGCACTGTGAAATTTGACGTCCGGCCCAACCAGATCGGCTGCGACATCCGTAAAAACGGAATTGCAGGCGAATTCCCAAAACTCCGGATGGCGGTCTACCGTCGCGCGCAAGCGCCGGACGCGCGGATCATCGGCGGAATGGTCCGGCCCCAGGTCGAACGCTTCGTTCGATTGGGTCAGTGAACGGCTTTCCTCCAAGAACGCTTCGGACCGCGCGGTGAGACGCTGCACCCATTCCGCTGGGACCAGCCCGTCGATGGCGACGAAGCCGTTCTCGAAATAGGCCTCGCGTTGCGCCTGACTGAGCGCGATCGGCGGATGCTGGAGGATGTCTTCGGGGGTCATCCGAGTACGGCGTAACCGCCATCGACGGGAATTGCGGTGCCGGTCACGAAATCGGAGGCGGACGAAGCCAGGAAGGCGGCGATACCGGCCATGTCCTCGATGTCGCCCCAGCGTCCCGCCGGGGTGCGACGCAGAACATTGTCGTTCAAATCGCTCAAGACGCGCCGTGCGTTCTGCGTCAGCTCCGTGTCGATCCAGCCGGGCAGTACTGCGTTCACCTGGATATTGTCCTTTGCCCAGGCGGCTGCGAGTCCTTTTGTCATCTGCACGATACCGCCCTTGCTGGCGGCGTAGGGCACCGTAAAGGCGCCGCCGAAAATCGAGTACATGGAGCCGATATTGATGATCTTGCCGCCACCGGCTTCCTGCATATGCGGATAGGCGGCCTGGCAGCAAGCGAAGGCGCTGTTCAGATTGATGTCCAGCACCTCGCGCCATTCGGCCATCTCATATTCATGGGGCTGCTTGCGGTTGTTGATCCCGGCATTGTTGATCAGGATATCCAGACGGCCGAAGTGCGCTGCGCTTGCCGCGATCAGGTCGGCGCAGGATTTGTCATCCGACACGTCGACCGGAATAAAAACCGCTTCGGCGCCCATATCTTGCAGCTGCTTCACCGCATCTGCGGCCTTGTCCGCGTTGCGGCCGGCCACGACGATTGAGGCGCCGATGGAGGCCATACCCTTGGCCATACCGAGACCGATGCCGCCATTGCCGCCCGTCACGATGGCGACGCGGCCCTTCAAATCAAACAGATTCATGTCATTTAACCTATTGTGGGCGCGATCCCTTAAGCAGGATGCGCTGGTGTAGACGGGTCTGGCCGACCGGGAAGTCCACATTGACCGAATGGACCAGACAGCGGTTATCCCAGATCAGAATGTCGCCGACGCGCCATTCATGATCGTAGCGGTACTTATCTTGGGTGATCGTATCGTGGACCCAATCGAGCAGCGCGTCGCTTTCCGCTCGCCCCATATCGACAATCCGATCCGTCCGGTTCGGGTTGAAATAGAACGCCTTCGCGCCCGTATCCTCATGGGTCCGGATCAGCGGATGGACGACTTCCGGCGTCTCGGCTTCTTCCTGCTTGGTCCGCTTCTGCGCGCGGGCGGGGGCGCGCATCGTGTCGTAGGCGTGGACGGCAAGGAGTCCTTCGACCCGCTTCTTGTCCGTATCCGGCAACTCTTCATAGGCCTTGCGCGTATTGCAGAACTGCGTGTGCCCACCGCTATCCGGAATCTCGATTGACTGCAGCAGAGTGACTTTGGCCGGAACCTCGAAATAGGAATCGTCTGTATGCCATCCGGCCTTGCGGTTGAGCTTTAGATCCGCCGGTTTGTCTTCCGGACGCTTGTAGGTGGAGTCGAGCACGGAAATTTCCGGAACGTCGTCATGCCGGCTCTTGCGAATGAGTTGAAGCTGCGGGTCGCCAAAATGGCGTGACAGGGTCGCAAAATCCTGCGGCGCGAGCGGATCGCTGCGGAAGCATAGGAGATGGTGCTTCAGAAACGCATCTTGTACTGCACCAATTTCTTCCGAGGTCAGATCGCGGGATAGGTTCAGTCCGGACACCTCGGCACCGAGGGCGTCGTCCAGGGGGCGTATTT
>JAPPPC010000232.1:14402-14821 GCA_028817685.1 Rhodospirillaceae bacterium | reverse complement strand
AATGGTGTACGAGTCTGACGAACGCAACGTCACCTCGCAATATGCCGTCAACAAGATCACCAACGAGTGGCAGGCGCACGATTATCGCCGAGCCTACGGCATGACGATCTCCTGCATCCGTCCCGCCAATGTGACCGGGCCGGACAAAAAGTTCGGCTCGATCGACCATGTGAACTGCATGTGCCAGCCGGCACGCGGCAACCCGGTCAGCTTCCCGCACAAGGACACGATGCGCTGTGTCATCCACGTGTCCGACATGGCGGAAGTCTTCGCCCGCGTCGCGCTGACGGAGACGCCGCAGCACGAGACCTACAATTCCGGCGGCATCACGGTCAGTCTCGGCGAGCTGGCGGCGCTGGTGCAGGAGTTTCTGCCCGACGCCGAGATCAATTTCGAGAACGAGACCGGTGGCCGCGAAA
>JAPPPC010000232.1:0-14392 GCA_028817685.1 Rhodospirillaceae bacterium | reverse complement strand
CCGCGAAAGATCTGGCAGCTTTCTGATCGACAACAGCCGCCTGATCGAAGAAATCGGCGTGCAATACGCCCCGCTGCGCGATCGGGTGAAAGAGGTGATCAACGACATCCGACGCGGCGAGGGGCTGCCGGAGGTCGACTAGCCTTTTACTCGGTCTCCCGTTCCAGCCCCAGGAAGGCGATCATTTTTCCGAGGCCGATGAATTGGCCGATCGCCCAGCACAGCTCGACCAGCGCGCCGTCGGTGAAATGCTCGCGCAGACGGGCCATCAGATTCGGGTCGGCGCCCGCCGTCCCGGCATTTTCTCGGAACAGCGCTTCGGCGAGGTCGAGCGCAGCCAGCTCCTGCTCGGTGAAGAGGCCCGCCGGCCTGTCGATCAGGCCGATGATGTGGTCCTGGGTCAGCCCTTGCCGTTCTGCCAGAACGGACAGAGAGCCCAGTCAATAATGGCAGCTGTTGAGCCGGGCGATGCGCAGCCTGGCCAGCTCCTTGATCTTGGCGCTGACCAGCCCGTCGCCGCGCAACTGCTGGTAGAAATCGAAGAAAGGCGGCACCAGCTCGGACCGGTAGCTCAGCATACGCAGGAAGCTGGAGTCGCTGCCGACCTCCCGCCATTCGGCGGCGAGCTGGGCCACCTGGCCGCTTAAGGTCTCCTCCTCTGGAACGGTGATGCGTTTCGACATGTGGAGGTCTCCTTTGTTGTGTGACGGATCAGTCCGGCGTCTTCGTCGATTGCCAGGCGACCATGCGCCAGGTGCCATTCTGGTTGTGGTAGACGTCGGTGAAGCGGACGCCGAAGGAATTGGGGTTGCCGTTCGCGACGACGGTGATCTTCGCCGCGCCGGTCAGCACCACAGCGTCGCCCAGATCCTGCGCCGCGACGTCCGAAGGTTCGACCGAGGTATAGACGGTGGCGCCGGATTCCATGGCGCCGATCAGGCTTTCCTTGGTGTCCAGCCTTGCCGAGGAATGGGTGTAGACCAGATCCTTGCACAGCAGCTCGTTCAGCCGATCGACATTTTTGTCGGCCATGGCCTGCATGCGTTCCCGGTCTAAAGCGATAATCATGTCACCATTTGCGGTCATTACGGTCTCCTTGGTTCGAAGGCGGGTTTGAAATGATTGGCGATATGCGTGACGTCCGCGGCCGCAACGACGACAAGACGTCCCTTGAGTTCCGCGGTGGCGGAACCGGCTTGTGACCAGCGCCAGCGGCGTCCGACCGCTTGCAGCAGTTCCGGCTCCAGCGCATCCGATAGCTCTACGAGCCCTTTCACACGATATATCCCGGCAGGGGCCTGGGCGACCATCGCTTCGAACGCACGCCGGGCGACTGGTTCCGTTTGAACCAGCTCGAGGCCGGTGAAGTTCTCATCCGCCAGCGCCTTTATTGCCGGCTGGCCGTCCGCATCCCGCGCCGGAAGGTCGAAAACCAGACCGGCCGGGATCGCGCAATCGATTGTGCGCAGAACTGCTGCCTTCGGTGCGCGGCGCATCAATTCGCCCTCCAGGGCGGCCGCCGCCTCGGACGAGACCAAATCGGTCTTGTTGATCAGCACCAAATCCGCCGCGCGGACGCCCCGATCGATCAAATCCTGGCCTGCCTCGCGACCTTGTGCCGCGGCATCGACCACGGCGATGACAGCTTCCAGCCTAATCCCGTCCATACCATCGACCACGGCAGCGAGGGCGGAAGGGTCGGCGACGCCGCTGGCTTCCAGCAGCACGCGGTCGGGCGGGGATTCCCACGCTTGCATGTCGGCGAGGGTGCGGGCGACGCCGCCGGATTGGCTGCAGCAGATGCATCCGTTGGCCAGCGATACGGTCTCGATGCCATGGTGGGCGCCGGCCTCCGACACCAGCGCCGCATCGACGTTCAAATTGGCGAGATCGTTGACGATGGCGGCGAGGCGCATGCCGTGATTGGCGGCGACCAGACGGCGCATCAAGGTCGTCTTGCCGGCCCCCAGAAACCCCGTGACCAGCACGACGGATAGTTCCGTTGTCACCGTTCGGGGACGGAGCCGCTGAAACGCCTCCGCTTCTACCGCCCCCATCAGGAAGTCGAGCGTGTCATAGGCGCGGGCGTAATCCGCAGTTGCAGGCACGTCACCCATCGGCCGCGAATACCTTGCCGCCCAACACCGTACCCCAAATGGGAATATCCTTGATCGTCATCGGATCGACCTCATAGGGATCGTCCTCCAGGATCGCGAAATCGGCATGTTTGCCGACCTCGATCGAGCCCAGCTCGTGATCGCGGGACAGGATATGCGCGGCATCGATGGTGATCGCTCTGAGCGCGCGGTCGACACCGATCCGTTCTCCCGAAGCTTGCACACTGCCATCCGTCGCCACGCGGTTGACCGCGATCCAAGCGGCGGTCAGGGGGTGGATCGGCGTCAGCACGAGGCTGAAGTCGGAATGCAGTGCGAACACGACGCCTTCGCGCTCCAGGCTGCCCAGCCGGGCGGTCGCTTCCGCGCGATCCGGGCCGAAACCCTGCTCAGCATGGATCAGGCTGCGGTAGTGGACGAAATAGTTGTTAACGCTGGCGAGCCCGCCGAGTGCCTTCAGCCGACGCGCCTGGTCCGGTGTCGAGATGCAGTAGTGCTCGATCGTGAAGCGGTGGTCGAAGCGCGGATGAATGCGTTGCAACTCCTCGAGCAAGTTCAAGGTCATCTCGACCGTCTCGTCGCCATTGGCGTGGCTGTGGATCTGAATCCCGGCCTTCCAATAGGGCAGCATGACCTCGACCAGTTCCTCCCAGGGGTTCTCGCCCCGATGGCCTTCATGCCCGTCCAGATAGCCCGGCGCGCGCAGCCGTAGGGTCATCGCCGGGTAGGAGCCGTCATTGACGAACTTGACGCCCTGGAAGGCGAGCTTGTCGGTGTTCTGCTGTTGCATCTCCAACAGGAAGTCGGGCGATTTGTCGCCATGCGCGCCGCGAATTCGGCCCTCGATCGGGACCAGATACATACGCAGCGGAAAGTCCGGATCGAGGACGGCTTCCTTGTGCTCGGCCCATTCCGCCGCGAAGTCGAGATAGCCGAAGATCATCTCTGCCGTCGCGGTAATGCCGGCCTGTTGTGCGGTCTTCGCCAAGGCGCGGATCGCCTCCACGCCCATGCCGGGCTCGTTGAGATACTTCGCCACCGGGCGGGTGGCGATGCGGGTCGCCGCCCGCTCGATGAACTGGCCGTTCAACCGCCTGTCGGGGTAGCGCTCCACCCCGTATACGTTGGTCGACTCGTCCACCCCGGCGACTTCCAGCATCGGCGAGTTGCACACCACGACGTGCGGCGCGTAGGTGACGGTCCAGATCGGCCTTGTCCGGGACACGCAGTCGAGTTCGTCGCGATGCAACTGCCCGCCTTGCACCGCGGGATCGAGCCCCCAGGCGAGAATAGGCCGGTCCGGGTCCTCGAGCGCTGCATCCGCTTCTCTCAGTTTGTCGAGCACGCCGTCGCGCGTCGCGATGCCCTTGTTGAAGCCGCGCGGACCCTGCTGATCGATCGGGCCGATATAGGTCAGGCCCATGAACACGCCGGACATGCGGAAATGGGTGTGCGGGTCGATGAAGCCGGGAAAGATCACCTTGTCCTTGAAGGTGTCGTCGATGGTGTACGCGCACCGGTCGAGCCACGGACGCATTGTCTCCAAGGTGCCGACCGAGACGATCTTGCCGTCGGCGACCGCCACTGCCTCCGCAAGGGGCCGGCCAGCATCCATCGTGCGGATACGCTTGGCGGTGAAGACGGTGAGATTTCCATGTCGGTTGCCGCTATTCGCTCCAAGTTCTCTGGCAGCGGATAGCGTAGCGGCAGGCGAGCGCGAGGCAAAGGGCGCGCCCGTCAGAGAGTGTCGCGCAGCCTGTCTAACGCCAACGCAAGCGCTTCGGTCTCGTATGGTATGGCCGGGTGGGCGCCCCAGACTGGGCCGGGCCAGGCATCGTCGCCGCGAAACCGGGCGATGACGTGGATATGCAGTTGCGGCACCATGTTGCCGAGAGCGCCGACATTGATCTTGTCCGCCTTGTGCAACGCGACCAGCGCCTCGGAGGCGCGGGTGATCTCCGCCATCAGGATGGACTGGTCGGCCGTGCTCAGATCGTGCAGTTCGGTCAGGCCGGGCTGCGCCGGGACGAGGATCAGCCATGGGTAACGGCTGTCCCGCATCAGCAGCACGCGGCAGAGCGGCCAGCGTGCCACCTCGACCGTATCGCCGGCGAGGGTGTCGTGCAGGATGAATCCGGACGCCATCGGCCGGACTAGAACGCTTTCGCCGACCCTTCCCGGAATTTGTTCGACGGCACGAATCCGGTTCTTTCCGGCGCCCGCGCATCCGGCACCCACAGCTCCCGGTCCGGATGCATGCCGGCCCCATAGACGGCGGAGACGGCCGAGCGTCGCATGCGGTTGAGCAAACGGGTGTCCGCATCGCCGATCGCCGGATGGGTCCCACCATTGTCGGCCACGATTTTGTCCCAGGCCGCCTTACGGGTGGACAGGGTTGCATCGTCATCGAGCGGGAGGCAGTTGATTTCGTTGCTGTTCAGGTCGACGACGATGTCGTCGCCATCTTCGACATACGCGATCGGACCGCCGAGAGCCGCTTCCGGACCGACATGGCCGATGACCAGCCCGACAGAGCCGCCGGAGAAACGCGCGTCGGTCATGAGACCCACGACGATTTCCTTTTCGCGGCACAGGGTGGTGATGCGCGAGGTCGAATCGAGCATCTCCGGCATGCCGGGGGCGCCGCTCGGACCTTCGTAGCGGACGATGATCATATCGTGATTCTCGAACACGTCCGGCCGGTTCTCCAACGTGTCGAGCAGTTCTGCTTCACTGTCGAAGACCCGCGCCTTTCCGGTGAAGACATTGTTCTCCAACCCGCCCTCGACGCCGGCCAATTTCAGCACGGCGCTGAATTCCGGCGACAGGTTGCCGCCCAACACGCGCAGACCGCCCGTCGGCTTGAACGGGTTCTCGACGGTGTAGATGACCTCACCGTCCGGTGCCGGCGGATCCAGCCGCGCGACCTGTTCCGCCAGAGTCTCGCCGGTGCAGGTCATGGCGTCGCCGTTCAACAGCCCGGCGTTAAGCAATTCCTTCACGATAACCTGGATGCCGCCCTTCTCGTCGATATCGACCATCGAATACTGTCCGAACGGCCGCGCGTCGACCAGCACGGGTACCACATGCTGTGACAGGTGGTTGAACTCCTCCGGTGACATGATGTCGTCGGCGAAGCTTCCGAACCCGGCCGCACGGGCGATTTCCGGCCCATGCAGCAATACGTTGGTCGAACCGCCGACCGCCATGGCGACGATCATCGCATTGCGGATCGAATCGCGGTTGACGATCTTGCGTGGCGACAGGTCCTTGGCGATCAACGCATCCAGGTATGACACCAGCTCACCTGGGAACTGTTCCATGCGCCGCGAATCGTCCGACGGCGGCGAGACCATGTGCAGCGGTTCCATGCCGACGACGGCGATGAAGGTCTGCATGGTGTTGTAGGTGAACATGCCACCGCAGCTGCCGTAACCGGGGCAGGCCTCGCAGGCGACGCGCTTTTTCATCTCCTCGTCCGGGCTGCCGGCGACCTGAAAGCCGGTGATGATGTCGATCGGTTCGTTGGTTACGGAATCGAGGCCGGGGCGGATCGGGCCATCCGACATGATGATCGCCGGTCGATCATGTTCCAACAGCGCGGCCAGCGTACCGACCGGCGGCTTGTCGCACGCGACGACGGCAACGGTGCCCTCAAGGCCGCTGGCGCTTAGGTGTTCGGTCATCGTGTCGTTGGTGACCTCGCGGCCGATCAGCGAGTAGCGCATTTCGCGCGTGCCGTTGCGCATGCCGTCCGACGTCGCCACCGAGTATTCCGGCTGCACCAGCCGTACCCGCATTTGTCCGTCGTTCTGCCCAATGCGGCTGCGCAGGCAATCGTGGATGGCTTCGACCTTACGCTGAACGCCCAAATAGCACTGGGAATCGCCCTTGTTGCCCACGACACCGACCGACGGTTCGTGAATAAGGTCGATATCGGTGCCCAGTTCCCGCGCGATGCCGACCGTCTGCGCGTTACGGCCAGGATTGTTGTCGAAAAGAACCGTTCTAGAATTTCGCACGACTGATACTCCGCAAGATTTTCTCTTCAAACCTGAATGTTTGTGGAACCGTATCCGGCGCCTCAGCCATTGATACCGTGTCGAATGCGCTCGCGCCAGCGGCGGTTTGTCGCCAAAGGGCACGCGGACCGAGGCGTTCGCGGTCTGCGAGTTGTGTCGTACATCGGTTCAGCGGGATTTTGACGGCCCGGCAGTGTTTTCTTAGGGATTTTGCCTATAGAATAAGTTGAGTCAGGCGGCGGTAAATGCGTGTGATGGACGAGCAGGAACGAAAACTTCTCGACCATGTCGGAACCCCGATTTTCGTTTTGGAGATCGATGGGGATGGCGAACCGATCTATGTCGCCTTTAACAAATGCGCGTGCGATGTCACCGGTATGGCGGCGTCCGACGTTGTGGGCAAGACCGCAAAGGAGATTTATCCCGGGCGCATGGGCCAGATCGCTTACGACCGGCACATCGAAGCGTCTCGGCGGAAGCAAAACTATACCTACGAATTATGGCTCCCGCTGGAAGGGCAGCGGCGCCGTGTACGCACCACCTTGGACCCGGTGCTGGATGAAGCCGCCAACGTCGTCAGGCTGATTGGCACCTCTGCCGACATCTCCGCCGAGCAGACTGTACGCGAAGCTCAGGCCGACAGCGTGACCTTGCACAGTGAGATCGAAGAATTCGTCAATTTGGCGGCGCACGATCTGCGCAGCCCGATGCGCAATGTTCAATATTTAGCGGACATGATCCGCACGGACTTCACCGATCTGGGCGACGGTAAGCTGCAATTGCTCGATATGCTGGAGAGTGTTTCGAAGAATGCGGTCAAGCTGATCTCCGATATCCTCAATCACGCGCATGCCACCAATGCGACGACCAACGAGACCGTGTTCGATTTCGGCGGTTTGTGCGCCGATATCCTGGGGATGCTGGACCCGACCGGCCGGCATGAAGCGCAGATCGATGATGGCTGGGTCGCCGGTGATCAGACATCAACCCAAATCGTCGTCCGCAACCTGATCGACAACGCCTTCAAACATTGCGGCCGCGACGTTGTTGCGCTCGAGATCGGTTTGGCCAATCGCGGCGATGGCATGTTCGCGGTGACGGTGCGCGATAATGGCGTCGGTTTCGCCGATCCGGCGCTGGCCTTGCTGGACGGTGGTAAGCTGGCGCCAGGCAGTGGGTTCGGTCTCTTCGGTATCCGGCGCCTGATCCGCGCCCGGGGCGGCACCATCCTGGCTGAAACTCCCGCAAATGGCAGCGGCGCGGCGATAACCTTCACCTTGCCGGGGCGCCTTGTCGACGCGCCGAGAGCTAATGCTGGGGCCGCGCAAAGCTAAGTGTTTGCGGCGGCTATCCGCCCCAGACCTCTGCTAAAAACGCGAGCCAGTTCTCGCCCAAGATCTTTCGGATACGGGTCTCGCTCCACCCGCGTGCCACCATCGCGGCGGTCAGGTTGGGGTATTCGGCGGGACCGTCGAGGCCAATCGGGTTGTCCGGCCGCTTGGCCATCGGCTTCGAGAGTGGTCGACCGAGGCCTTTATCGGACCGCAGATAGTGAAAGAATGCGGTGTCCTGTCCCTGGGTGAAGTCGGTGCCGATACCGACCTGGTCCTCGCCGACCAAATCGATCATGTACTCGAACCCGTCGAGTACGTCTTCCACCGTCGAATCGTCGCCCTTCGGCATGAAAGGGGTATAGGCGACCACACCGACGAAACCGCCTCTGTCGGCGAGTTTCTTCAGCATCGCATCCGACTTATTGCGTGGATGATCCAAGAGCGCGTTGGGGAAGCAGTGCGTGTAGGCGACGGGCTTCTTGGAATGGGCGATTGCGTCGCTGCTCGTCGTGTCGCCGACATGGGAAAGATCGACCAGGACACCAAGTTCGTTCATCAGGTCGATCATGTCGCGACCATAGTCGGACAATCCGCTGTCCCGACTCTCCCAGCAGCCGGAGCCGACGAGGTTCTGCGTGTTATAGGTTAGTTGGATTACCCGCACGCCAAGGTCGCGGAACAGCCGCAGATGGTCGAGGTTCTGTTCGATGGCGAACGTGTTCTGCCAGCCCAGGATGATGCCGACCTTGCCGTCTTCCTTGGCGCGGCGAATGTCCGCGGCACCGTGCACTTGCGTCAGGATGTCGGCATTGTCGGCAAAATCCTTCTTCCAGCGCGCGATGTTGGCCATCGTGTCGTTGAAGCCTTCCCATATTGAGCACGTGCAGTTCGCCGCGGTCAGCCCGCCGCGATGCATCTGTTCGAACACCTCCCGCGACCAGTTCGAGATCACGAGCCCGTCGATGACGATGCTGTTTTGGTGCAAGGAGTCCGTCGTGGCGTCGGGCATGGGTGTCCATCCTTCGAATCATCAGGGAAAGCGGTCAGCTTAGACTCTGGGCCGCGGCGATGAAATGCGGAGGCTGGGAAAGGTTCGCCTACCCGCAGCGCGAATATTCACACGCTGTGCACAGATCGCAGCCTTCCTGGTGCACCAGCGACAGACCGCCGCATTTCGGGCACTGCCGGGCGGCGCCAAGCGTGGATTGGGCCGCAGCCGGGGTCTTTTTGCTGAGGAAGCCGATCTCGATCATATGGCGTTCGATGACGCCACCGATCGCGGCCAACAGCGAAGGGACGTACTTGCCCTCGACCCACTGGCCACCACGCGGATCGAACACGGCCTTCAACTCTTCGACAACGAAGGACACATCGCCGCCGCGGCGGAAGACGGCGCTGATCATGCGGGTGAGTGCCACGGTCCAGGCGTAATGTTCCATGTTCTTGGAGTTGATGAAGACCTCGAAGGGGCGTCGCCGGCCATCGCGCTCGATATCATTTACCGTGATATAGATCGCATGGTCGCTCTCCGGCCAGCGCAGCTTGTACGTCTTGCCGATCAACGAATCCGGCCGGTCGAGCGGCTGGGTCATATAGACGACGCCGGCGTCGGGCTCCGGCGCGGCCGGCTGCTGCGCCGCCGGATCGGCTACGCTCAGAACCGATCCGGTTACCGCGTTGGGCCGGTAGGTGGTGCACCCTTTGCAGCCGGTCTCGTAGGCCTGCAAATAGAGCGCGGCGAAATTGTCGAACGCCGTCTCGGCGGGGACATTGACCGTCTTGGAGATCGAACTGTCGATGTATTTCTGCGCGGCCGCCTGCATCACGATGTGATCGGCGGGCTGTAATTCTTGTGCGTCTGTGAAGTAATCGGGCAGGGGCGCATCGGCGCCATACCGGTCGCGAAACAGGCGGTAGGCGTAGTCGCTTACGGTCTCCTCGCGATGCGTGCCATCCGGCAGCAGGACCTGGCGTGTGTACTCTTGGCTGAACACGGGCTCGATGCCCGATGAGACGTTATCCGCCAAAAGCGAAATCGTGCCGGTTGGCGCGATCGAGGTAACCAGCGCATTGCGTATCCCATGTTCGGCGATGCCGTCGCGCAGTTGCCCGTCGAGCAACCCGATGGTCTCTCCCTCAAGATAGGGTTGCGCGTCGAACAGAGGGAACGGGCCCTTTTCTTCGGCTAGCGCGATTGACGCGCCGTAGGCCGCCTTGCGGATCGCCGCCAACCATTGCTCGGTCAGCCTCACCGCCTCCGCGCTGCCATAGCGGGTACGGCACATAATCAGCGCGTCCGCCAATCCCGTGACGCCGAGCCCGATGCGGCGCTTGGACTGCGCCTCCGCGCGCTTTGCCTCAAGGGGGAAGCCGGAGACATCGATGACATTGTCGAGCATGCGCACGGCAATCGGTACGATTTCCTCCAAGATATCCGTGTCGAGCCGGGCCGTATCTTCGAACGGATCAATCACAAGCCGCGCCAGATTGATGGAGCCCAGATCGCAAGCGCCGTAGGGCGGCAGCGGTTGCTCGCCGCAGGGGTTTGTCGCCGAGATGGTTTCGCAATAATGCAGATTGTTGCGCGCGTTGATGCGGTCGATGAAAACCACGCCCGGTTCCGCATAGTCATAGGTGGCGCGCATGATCTTCTGCCACAGATCGCGTGCGCGGACGGTGCTGTAGGTCCTGGCTTCAAAGTGCAGTGGCCAATCCGCGTCTTCGTTGACGGCCCGCATGAACGCATCGGTAACCAGGACCGACAGGTTGAACATGCGCAGTCTTGCCGGGTTGCGTTTGGCGTCGATGAAGGCTTCGATATCCGGATGGTCGCAGCGCATCACCGCCATCATGGCGCCGCGGCGCGAGCCGGCGCTCATGATGGTTCGACACATCGCGTCCCAGACATCCATGAAGCTGAGCGGTCCGGATGCGTCGGCGCCGACGCCGCGCACCGGCGCGCCCTGAGGCCGGAGGGTCGAGAAATCGTAGCCGATACCGCCGCCATGCTGCATCGTGAGGGCCGCTTCCTTAAGGCTATCGAAGATGCCGGTCATATCGTCAGGGACGTTGCCCATCACGAAGCAATTGAACAGAGTAACTTTGCGGTCCGATCCGGCACCCGCCAATATTCGTCCAGCAGGCAGGAAGTGAAACTCAGACATGACTCTGTAAAAATGTTCGGCCCATTCTTCCGGATTGTTTTCCGGTTCTGCCAGGGCTGTCGCGACTCGGCGCATCGTCTCTTCAATTGATTTGTCCACAGGGGCGCCGTCCGGCTGCTTCAGCCGGTATTTCATTTCCCAGATACGCTGGGCGATCGCGCTTTCGCCAATCATTCCAATTTCACCCCTTACCGGGATCGGGCGGCAGGGTGGCCACCATATGGGAAATAATAAAATAAAATCAATAAGTTAGAAAAAATTCCCAAAATAATCCGAAAAAGAGCCGCTTGCGGTTTTCAATTCTGTCTCAAACTCGCTCGTATATCAAAGCGGGCCGGTTAAGGAATTGTTTCAAATGAATAAATATCCATATGGCCGGGCGGGCCGGCAATTTCCACATGTTTTTCCACAGGGTAATTCGATCCCTATCGAGACCGCTCAAGCGCTTCCTGTTCGAGACGCGTCGTCGCGGTTTCGACCTGTGCCTCCAACTGCTTAAGGAATTCCCGCCGGTTCAGCCCCGGGGCGATTGGTGGCAGGAACTCGACCGTGATCGTTCCGGGTGATTTCCGAAAGGTTCGGCGCGGCCAGAACACCCCGGAATTGAGCGCAACCGGCACCACGGGGACGTCGGAACCGAGATAGAGAGCAGCCGTGCCCGGCAGATAGGGCCTATGTTCGCCAACCGGCGTCCGCGTGCCTTGCGGAAAGACAATGATCGACCGACCGTGTGCGAGCAGGGACTTGGCCTGCTCGACCATGCCTTTCAGCGCCCGGGCGCCGCCGGATCGGTCGATGCCGACCGAGCCGACGCGCCAGACGTACCAGCCCCAGAAAGGGATGCGGTACAGTTCCCGCTTTAAGACATAGGCGCAATCGTCGATCAGCAGGTTGAAGATCAGAACGTCCCAGGCGGATTGATGCTTGGCGGCATAGATGGCCGCGCCCTCGGGGCAATTCTCGAGGCCGCGCAGCTCATACCGGATCCCCAGCGCCGTTTGGATCAAACCGACCATGATGCGAACCCAGGCCAGACACATTTTCCGAAACGCAGTGCGCGGCAAGACCATCAACGGCAAGTAAAGAACCGCCATGACCGTTGTGATGCCATAGAAAGCGATGGCGAAGAGCAGAGATCGGATCATGTGACGAGGGCCCGTGCGGCATCGCGGACGGGCTGCCAGACCGAACGGACCCGGGCGAGAAGCAGCTTGGTGTATTCGCGCGCCAACAGGAAGGCCGTTCCCGGTGAAATCCACCAGGCGTGCAACTTGACGTGCACCGGTGACACCGCATGGGCGATGATGTCCGCGTTCGGCAGGACCTGGCGGAGTTCGAAGAGGCTCCGCGGCATGTGGTAGTTGGCGGTGACCAACCGCATGGAACGGTACCCTTCCTTGTCCATCCAGGCCGCCGTTTCCTGCGCGTTGCCTCTCGTGTTTTCGGCGGCGTAGCCGAGGACGATACAGCAATCGAGCGCCTTAGGTGTCTGCCGTGAAATGCGCAGCAATTCGGCCACGTCGACGCCGCGATGGACGCCCGACACGAACAGTTTTTCGGCGAGCCCCCTGGAAAGAAGGTCGAGCCCGGCCTGAAGGCGAAGGCTACCGCCGGTCAGCACGACGATCGCCTGCGTTTTGCGGTCCGGAGCGGTTGCAATTTTTGAGACCGTTTGAACAAAAAAGACGAAGCCGCCGGCCCATCCCGAGCAGGCCAGTATCACGATGATCAGCACGGCCAGTCGCAGTCTTCTGGCTCGCCTTTTCCGGTATGGGCCGCGTGGTGCCATCTTTCATAGCCGGTCGTATCGGGCGGCTCACGGCATGCGCCGCAGCGCCTGCATCACCGTGAGCCTTGCACTCAACCTTACGATAAATGCGGCGAGAAAGGGCAGTCCCACGAGGACCGGCCAGTGCCAGAGTTGAAAGAGAAGGGCGGGAAACAGTTCGACCTCCAACCGGCCCGCCGTGTATTTGATGGCCAGCAATGTCGCGATTCCGGCGACCGATCCGACGATTGCGCCCTTCAGGCCGAGTTTCAATGCATTGTGCTGGAACTGTCCCGCGATGTACTCGTCGCGCGCACCGATCAGGTGCAGGACTTCAATGACCTCGTTGTGCACCGCGAGGCCGGCGCGGGTCGCGAACACAACCACAGTGACGGTCGTCGCGCCAATCAATGCGACCATCACGGCGGCAACGATCTGGATGGCAAACAGGAAGCGGACGAGTCTGTCGCGCCACAATTGGTGGTCATCCAAACCGGCGCCCGGCACGGCATTTTCGAGACGCCCGCGCAGCCCGGTGATATCCAGCTCCGCGTCTTCAGCCAGGGTCACGTCCACGATCCGGGGTAGCGGGAGGTCGGCGAGCGGGGCCTCATCGCCAAGCCAGGGAGCGAGGAGCTTGGCGACCTGCGATAACGGGATGGCGCGCGCCGATGCGACCCCTGGTGTCTTCAGAGCTTCGCGAATCGCGTCGTTCACCCGGCTGTCCATCTCCGTTTCTGATTCGTCATTGGTGGAGACGATATGAATAGTCACCGTACCGGTAAGCCCGGCACTCCAATCCGCAGCAAGGGTCGACACCAGCAGCGCGACGGCCAAAGTCAGGGTCCCGAGATAAACCATCAGACCGACCACCCAGGGCAAAATGCGGACCGCCGGGTCGTTGGACAGCGGCAAATCGCTACGCTGCAGCAGCATCTCAGGCGTCCGAGCCGGTGTGGCGGAATTCGATTTTGCCGCCTTCCAAATGCAGTTGGCGGTGCTTGAACCGGGAAACCAGCCCTTCATTGTGTGTGGCGATGAGGATTGAAGTGCCCATTCGGTTCAGTTCTTCGAACAGGTACAGTAATCGTACCGCGATCGCGTCGTCGACATTCCCCGTCGGCTCGTCCGCCAGAAGCAGCCTCGGCCGGCTGATGACGGCGCGGGCAATGGCCACGCGCTGCTGCTCGCCGCCGGATAAGGTGGACGGCAAATTATGCAGCGCATCCTCCAGACCAACCCATTGCAGCAGTTCCGAAACATGCTTTCGGATTTGGCTTTCCTTGCCGCCAGCGACCCGCAGCGGCAACGCGACATTGTCGAAGACCGATTGATGGTCGAGGAGGCGGAAGTCCTGAAAAACGACTCCAATACTACGTCGCAGTTCAGGAAGGGCCCGGCGGGGAATCTTTGATACATCGTCACCGAACAGCGAAACCATGCCGCGGCTGGGCCGATTGGCCAAGTACATCAAGCGCAGCAGAGACGACTTCCCGGCACCGCTGGGACCGGTCAAAAAATGAAAGGATGCGGGCGGTAGGGCGAAGGTGATGTCGCGTAAAACTTCCGGACCGGCGCCGTAGCGCATGCCCACATTCTCGAATCGGACCACGCTGTTCGCCGCATTCGTCACGAGTATCGTCGACCAAATGTTTCGCCGGAGGGAACCGCAGAACGCTGCAGCCGACATCGACAATGCCATGAAAGTCCTTGTCCCGTAAAGGGTTGCGGCGGTTTTAGAGCCTCGATTTGGATACTATTCATGATTGTTTTTGCGGAAAATGACACTGGCTTGTCATGTTTGCGAACCCTCCGTATAACGAGACAACCTGCATAGGTGCCGCGCCCGAATGATAATCACCTGTCCGAACTGCTCGACACGATTTAGGTTGAATGCGGACCAGCTCGGTGACGCGGGCCGGAATGTGAAATGCGCGAAATGCGCGCATCGTTGGTTCGCCGACCCAGCCTCTCTCAGTCAAGAACC
>JAPPPC010000727.1 GCA_028817685.1 Rhodospirillaceae bacterium | reverse complement strand
CTTCATCGCCTACGCCCAGGGCTGGGGCGGGCTCTACATCCGCGCCAACAAGCTCGCCTGGAAGCAGCACCACCGCCATCCCGGCCTCGGCATCAAGAACAAGTTCGGCATCCCCGACTGCCCCGAGCGGGTGCATTGGGAGAACGATTTCGCCACCATGGTCGGCGCCCCAGCCGCCTACGATTACGGCCCGGAGCGCTGCTCCTGGATGACCCACCACATGACCAACTGGATGAGTGACGACGGCTTCCTGCGCGAAAGCAAAAGCCAAATCCGCCGCCACAACCCGGAAGGCGATACCTTGTTCATCGACGGCGAAGTGACCGGCGTACGCGAGGAAGACGGCAAGGGCCTGATCGACATCAAGCACCAAGCGCTGAACCAGGACGGCGAGTTGTCGATCCACGGCACGGGCGTGGTGGAGTTGCCGCTGCGGGGGTGACCCCCTACGCCTCCTCCACCGGCTCGAAATCGATCAGGTCGATCGACACGATCTCGTCCGGCTCGCCGCTGCAGCAATGGATGAGCAAGGTGAGGTCCGTCGAGATACCGCCATGTTGGGCGCCGGGGGCGTTGAACATGTAGGATCCGGGGCGGGCGATGATGCGGCCGGCTTGGTTGTAGTAGGCGCCTTTTAAGACGTAGACCTCCTCGCCCAGGCTTGACGCCTTGCCGACGATCTTCCAGCCCTTGCCCGGCGGGGCGGTGTAGCGGGAGACGACGGTCAGCCCGTGGCGGTGACGGCGCAGCACGCGGCGCCACCGGCCGTATTCCTGGCCGTCGACCACGACTTTGTAGTCGGCGGGCTCCCAGCCGCCCTCATCCGGGCCCAGCTCGAAACTTTTCCAATCCCTGTCATTCATAACCATAAGTCCTGTCCGCAGTTGATCTCATCGCGGCGGACTTTATGGTTTGGTCGCACGCGTTGATTCGAGCGCGGCCGAAGCATTTGGAACGGAAACCCCATGACCGACACCCCCCTGCACTATCGCCCCATCACCGAGCTGGCCGCGCTGCTGCGCTCGGGCGAGATCACGCCAACCGGGCTGACCCAGCATTTCATCGAGCGGATCGAGGCGCTGAACGGACCCTTGAACGCGTTCAACCTGGTGACGGCGGACCGCGCGCTGGCGGAAGCCGTCGCGGCCGAAACCTTGTTGACGGCGGGGCGCGATCTGGGGCCGCTGCACGGCATCCCCTACGCGGTGAAGGATCTGTTCGACGTGGTCGGACTGCCGACCACGGCGGGCTCGCGCACGGTCGATACGGCGCCGAAGACAGTGGAGAGCGAGGTCACCAGGCGGCTGGCGGCGGCGGGGATGATCGTGCTGGGCAAGACGATCACGGTCGAGTTCGCCAAGGGCATCGTCGGCATCAACAATATCCAGGGCACGCCGCACAATCCGTGGCACGAGACGGCTTGCGTGCCCGGCGGCTCCAGCGCCGGCACGGCGGTCGCGGTCGCCGCCGGCATGGCGCCCTTCGGCCTGGGCACGGATACCGGCGGATCGGTGCGCGCGCCGGCCGGGCTGTGCGGCACGGTGGGCCTCAAGACGACGGTCGGCCGGGTCAGCCGTTTCGGCGTCTTCCCCTTGAGCTGGACACTCGATTCCGTCGGGCCGCTCACCCGCAGCGTCGAGGACGCGGCCCTGATCCACCAGATTCTGCAGGGCGAGGATGCGCGCGACGACAGCACCCTGGGCATCCAGCCGGAGGACGTGCTGACCCCGCTGAAGGCCGGAGTCAAAGGGCTGCGGGTGGGCATCCCCGAGGACGCGTTCTGCGACACGCTCGACCCGGAGGTGGCGAAAGCGATGGACGCGGCGGCGGACGTGTTCCGCGACCTGGGCGCCACGGTCAAGACCATCAGCTATCCGGAGGCGAAGCAGGCCGCCGCGCTGCCGCCCGCCGTCAATGGCGCGGAAGCCGCGGTGATCCACGAGGAACGGATCGACACGAAACTCGATCTGATGGACCCGGTGGTCGGGCCGCGCATGCTGAACGACCGGAAGCATCTGGCGACCAGCTATCTGAAGACCCTGGCCGAGATGAACCGGCTACGGGCCTCGCAGATGGAGACCTTGCGGGACATCGATGTGGTGCTGTCGGCGACGACGCCGATCCCGGCGGCCCCCGTCGACCTCGTGAACGGGTCGCTGGAGATCTATATGGAGCACGCCCAGCAATACATGGCGCACACCAATATCGGCAACCGGCTGGGTCTGTGCGGCCTGTCACTGCCTTGTGGCTTTTCCGCCGAAGGGCTGCCGATCGGCTTGCTGATCAACGGCAAACCCTTCACGGAAGCGCTGGTCCTGCGCGCCGGTTACGCTTTTGAGCAGGCGACCGGCTGGAAGGACAAGCACCCTGACTTGGGCTGGACGAAGAATTAGACCCGGCTCTAGCGCAGGACGCGGACACGGCCCTGCGCCGGATCGACATGCAGATGGTCGCCGGTCCGAATCGCCGCGGTGATGTCCGTGTCGAACCGGTCGATCAGCGGCAATTGCGCGAAGGCGGCGCCCTGCGCCATGACGGGGTTGGCGTCGTTCAGCAGCAGGGCGAGCGGCGCCATCTCCTTGCGCACCATCTCGCGCAGCATCCAGGCCGAGGCGACGCCGCCCTTGGCCGCGTTCAGCACGAGAATCCGGCCGACATAGTTTTCGCCGTAAAGCTTGTGCGAGGGGCGCGAGACGATTCCGCGGTCGCGGTCGAGATCGTAGCGCGTGCTGAAATTGTCGTGCGCCGCCAGCGCGATCCCTTCCACCGCCGGGCCAATTCCGACATGTCCCTTGAATTCGCTCATGGCAGCACCTTCCCGGCGATGGCGGATTCGATACAGCGCGGGATCGCTGCGGGGGTCGGCTTGTAACCATAGCCTTCGCAGATATTTACCGCCTTCACCGAATGGGTCATCAGCCGTTCCCAGCCATGCGCCTCACGGATCTCCTTGGCGAAAGTGGCGAAGAAATCGTGGCCATGCACGACCCGGCCGCCGGCCCGCTCGATAACGCCATTGAGGCCGATGCGGGCGCAGGCCTCCTTGATCTCGATCGGCGTGTAGATAAGCAGGGTCGTGTCCGGATGCACGGTGCGGCCGTCCAGCAGTTCGGCAATCTGGACGATCTCCGGCATGTCGAGCTGCGGCGTCGCCAAGGCCACCACGTCGAGCCTTTCGCCGGCGCCGCCCCATTCATCGTAGAACTTTTCCAGATCGCTCTGCGACAGGGTTTCCGGGGTCAGCGTTTTGCCGCCGCAAGCCGTCTCCCAATCCGGTGCTTCCGGCGTGACGCCGATGACATGAAACATGGCGATGGAACCGTAGCTCGCCATCGACAGCGCCATGTGGTTCAGCTCCAGCACCGTCGGCCGGTCCCCCGCTATCTCGATTGCCGGCACCGACCAGTAGGAGTTGAGGCGGCGGCCGATGAGGGCGCCGACCACGCCCCAATCCACGACGGTTGCGGGTGTGAAATCCAGTCTGAAGGCGTGCGTCGCATGGCGGGCGCCGTCGAGATGAAACCCGTAGCGCGGCACCCGTCCGGTGAAGAAGGCGGCGAGGCTGGAAGGACCGGCTTCGAAATTGCACCGCGCGCCGACGATCCCGTTCATATAGACCACCGACGGGGTGCCGCTGTAGCCGCAGGCCTCGCCGAAGGCAGGCGCGGTCACCGAGTGATCGTTGACATAGGCGTGCGAGGTGACGACGCCGAGCTTGCCGAGCGCATCGACCGCCTCCGCGCTTTGCCCAACCAGATCGCGGCCGGGCAGCAGAAAGCGGAACGTTTCCTCGTCGAAGCCGCGGAAATCCGCCGTCGCGAAGG
>JAPPPC010000897.1:3769-14996 GCA_028817685.1 Rhodospirillaceae bacterium | reverse complement strand
GCCGTGACAACCGACGTCACAAGCTATTGCTATCAGTGCGTCGCCGGGCCGGACCTGATGAAGGTCCGGGTCGAGGACGGGGTCGCCACCGAGATCCGGCCGAACTTCGAGGCCGCCGAGGTGCATCCGGCGGGGGGCAAGATCTGCGTCAAGGCCTACGGGCTGATCCAGAAGACCTACAACCCGAACCGCATCCTCACGCCGATGAAGCGAACCAACCCGAAGAAAGGACGGCACGAGGATCCAGGCTTCGTACCGATCTCCTGGGATGAGGCGCTGGACACGGTCGCGGGCGAGATGAAGGCGGCGCGCGAGAAAGGTCTCACCGACGAGTCCGGCTATCCGCGACTGGCCGCCAGCTTCGGCGGCGGCGGCACGCCGACCGCCTATATGGGCACCCTGCCCGCCTTCCTCGGTGCCTGGGGCCCGGTCGATATGAGTTTCGGCAGCGGCCAGGGCGTGAAGTGCTACCACTCCGAACATCTCTATGGCGAGCTGTGGCACCGCGCCTTCACCGTCGCCCCGGACACGCCGCTCTGCGAGTACCTCGTCTCGTTCGGCGCCAATGTGGAGGCGTCCGGCGGCGTCTGCGGCGTCAAACGCCATGCGGATGCGCGGGTGCGCGGCATGAAGCGGGTCCAGGTCGAGCCACACCTGTCGGTCACCGGCGCCTGCTCCGCCGAATGGGTGCCGATCCGACCGAAGACCGACGCCGCCTTCCTGTACGCCATGATGCATGTGATGCTGCACGAGGCGGCGCGGGACCGGCTCGATATCGATTATTTAAAGCACCGCACCTCCGCCCCCTACCTCATCGCGCCGAACGGCTACTTCCTGCGCGATCCGGACACGCGCAAGCCACTGCTGTGGGACCGGAACACCGGCGCCGCCGTGCCCTTCGACCAGCCCGGTACCGACCCGATGCTGGAAGGCACGGTGACGGTCGACGGGCTCGAGGTCGGCCCGGACCATGAGAGCTGGGACCATCGCGGCATTGAATGCCGCACCGCCTTCGACCTGCTGGTCGACCATTCGGCGATACACACGCCGGAATGGGCGTCGGAGATATGCGACGTCCCGGCCAAGCAGGTGCGGCGCATCGCGACCGAATTTCTCGATCACGCGCGCATCGGCGAGACCATCGATATCGACGGCGAGGAACTGCCGCTGCGGCCGGTCGCCATCGCGCTGGGCAAGACGGTCAACAATGGTTGGGGCGGCTATCAATGCTGCTGGGCGCGCACCCTAATCTCGTGCCTGGTCGGATCGCTGGAGACGCCGGGTGGCACGCTCGGCACGACGGTGCGGCTCAACCGGCCGGCCGGCGACCGCTGGGAGAGCGTCAAGCCGGGTCCGGACGGGTTCATGGAATATCCGATGAACCCGACGGACAAGAACAGCTGGGTCTCGCGCCCGCCGGCGCGCAGCGCCCACCGCACGCTGGTGCCGCTCGCCGCCAACTCGGCCTGGAGCCAGGCGCTCGGGCCGACCCACCTCGCCTGGATGATGCAGCACGAAAATTTGGAGCATCTGCCCGACGCGACGCCGCCGGACATCTGGCTGGTCTACCGCACCAACCCGGTGATCTCCTTCTGGGACACGGATGCGGTCGGCGAAGCGGCGGCCAACTTCCCCTTCACCGTCTGCTTCGCCTACACGCACGACGAAACCAATCATATGGCAGACATCCTGCTGCCGGATTGCAGCGATCTGGAAGGCATGCAGCTCATCCGCATCGGCGGCACGAAATATATCGAGCAGTACTGGGACTATCAGGGCTTCGCACTACGCAACCCGGCGGCCCTGCCGCAGGGCGAGGCCAAGGACTTCACCTGGATCGCAACCCAGCTCGCCGACCGGGTCGGGCTGCTGGAGGAATACAACACCTCGATCAACAAGGGCGCGGCGGGCGTCCGTCTGTTCGGCGAAGGCTACGATTTCTCGATCGACGTCTCGCAGAAGCACGATGTGGAGACGATCTGGGACGTCTCTTGCAAGGCGGCCAGCGCCGAGCTGACCGACGGGGCGGCGACGGACGGGCTCGCCTACTATCAGGAACACGGCTTCCGGGTGAAGGACTACTCGCGCCGCCATTGGTACCTCTATCCGGAACTGGTGAAGCAGAATCTGCGCTTCGAGATGCCTTATCAGGAACAGCTGCTGCGTATCGGCAAGCAGCTCGGCAACCGCCTGCACGAGCAGGGCATCGAATGGTGGGACCATCAGCTGGCCGAGTACCAGGCGCTGCCGCCCTGGGAGGACTTGCCCGGCCTGTGGGAAGAAGCGCTGGAGAACAAGTACCAGGTCTCGATCGGCGACTACCCCTTCTGGCTCGTCACCTCGCGCAGCATGCAGTACGCCTGGGGCGGCAATGTCGGCATCCAGATGATCAAGGAGGTCGCGGACAATGTCGCCGGCCATGGCGGCATCATCATGAACCCGGCTGCCGCACGGAAACTGGATCTCGCCGACGGCGATCTGGTCGAGGTCAAATCGCCGGTCAACGCCACGCAAGGCCGCGTCGTCCTGCGCCAGGGCATCCGGCCGGACACGTTGCTGATGGTCGGCCAGTTCGATCATTGGGCGACGCCGCTGGCCAAGGACTTCAAGGTGCCGAGCATGAACGCGCTAATGCCGATGCTGCTGGAGCTCACCGACGCCACGGGCTCGAGCGCCGACCTGGTCAAGGTCAGCCTGAGCAAGCTGGACGGCGCCGCATGACCCGCTGGGCGATGGTCGCCGATCTGCGGCGCTGCGTCGGGTGCCAAACCTGCACCTCGTCCTGCAAACATACCAACGCGACCCCGCCGCTGGTGCAATGGCGTCGGGTGCTCGACATCGAGACCGGCGAGTTCCCCGATGTACAACGCACTTTCGTGCCGGTCGGCTGCATGCATTGCGCCGACCCGCCCTGCATGCATGTCTGTCCCTCCACCGCGACCCGCCAGCGCGAGGACGGCATTGTCACCATCGATTACGACCTCTGCATCGGCTGCGCCTACTGCGCTGTCGCCTGCCCCTATCAGGCGCGCTACAAGGTCGATCTGCCGAAATTCGCCTTTGGTGCCGACCAGATGCGGCACGAGGCGGCGCGCGAGATGCCGGAGCGTCTCGGCGTTGCGCAAAAGTGCACCTTCTGTTCGGACCGGGTCGATTTCGGGCTGGAGAACGGGTTGACCCCGGGCATCGACCCGGACGCGACACCGGCCTGCGTCAATTCCTGCATCGCCGACGCGCTGCATTTCGGCGACGCGGACGACCCCACCAGCAACGTTTCAACCCTGCTGCGCGAGAATCGGCATTTCCGGATGCATGAGGAACTCGGAACCGATCCGGGCTTCCACTATCTGTGGGACGGCGACCGGGAGTCGCTGGACGAAGCCACCGGCGGCGCCATGGCGGCGTCGGAACTCGACCCCGTGCGCGGCGAAGATACCGGCGCACAGATGCCGGGCGTCATGCCCTGGCAGCAGACCCATTGGGACTGGCGTGCGGCCGGCAATTTCATCTTCGGCGGCACCGGCAGCGGTATGCTGGCGGGTATCGGTGCGATCGCGCTGACCGGCTTTCCGCCGCCCGCCTGGCTGGCGCTGGCCGGGCTCGCCTTCATCGCGGCCGGGCTGTTCCTGGTCTGGACCGAGATCGGCCGGATGCTGCGTTTCCTGCATGTGGTGCTGCACCCGCAGACCTCGTGGATGACACGCGAGGCGATGGTGGCGCTGCTGGTCTTCGCCAGCGGCGCGCTCGCCCTGCTGACACCCTGGCCTGGCTGGATCATCGCGGTGGGCCTCTTCGCTCTACTGTTCCTCTATTGCCAGGGGCGAATCCTGCACGAGGCCAAGGGCATCCCGGTCTGGCGCGAACCGCGGATCGTTCTGCTGATCTTCGCGACCGGTCTCGTCGAAGGGTGCGGCCTGCTGCTCGCCGCCAGCAGCGTTCTGAGCGGCACCGGATCGATGATGCTGGCGGCGGCGCTGCTCATCCTGATCGCCTTGCGCGCCTTCACCTGGCGGGGCTACCTACAGGCGCTCCTGGACAACGGCGCGCCCGCGGTATCGCTCGATATCCT
Organism: Rhodospirillaceae bacterium; assembly: GCA_028817685.1. GTDB lineage: Bacteria > Pseudomonadota > Alphaproteobacteria > UBA8366. Next base: position 10,927 of record JAPPPC010000897.1, on the reverse strand, counting down.
GTCCGGCCTGCGCCCGTGGATGGCCGGGCTGGGCGCCGTCGCACTGTCGGCGCTGATCCTCGGCGGTGTGCTGTTCGAACCCTTCGCGCCGGGCCTGTTCGCCCTCGCCGGGCTGTTGGCACTCGCGGCCGGCTGGCTTTTCAAATTCACCCTCGTCACCGGCGCGTCCTTCAACCAGGGCTTCGCCATCGAGCGCACGCCGGCGCGCGGCGATGGGCCGCCAGGGGCCGGGGTCAAACCGGGATGGCGCTGAGATGACCGAAACCTACATGTATGACCGCGCCGCGGAGACCATGCCGCGCGCCGAGATCGAGGCGCTGCAGATCGTGCGCGTGAAGCAGACGCTGGAGCGTGCCTACAACAAGGTTCCGCACTTCAAGAAGCGCTTCGACGAAGCCGGCGTTGCGCCTGAAGACTTCAGGACACTGGACGATATCCGCCGCTTCCCTTTCACGGTTAAGACCGATCTGCGCGACAACTATCCCTTCGGCATGTTCGCCGAGCCGCGCGAGTCGCTGGTGCGGCTGCACGCTTCCTCCGGCACCACGGGCAAGCCGACCGTCGTCGGCTACACGCCGGGCGACATCGAGCTCTGGACCGAGCTGATGGCGCGGTCGATGGCCTGCGCCGGCGCCCTGCCCGGCGACATCGTGCACAACGCCTACGGCTACGGCCTGTTCACCGGCGGGCTCGGCGCGCATTACGGCGCGGAACGGCTCGGCTGCAGCGTCGTGCCGGTCTCCGGCGGCGGCACCGAGCGGCAGGTCGTGCTGCTGCAGGATTTCGGCGCCCGCGTGATCTGCGCGACCCCATCCTACGCGCTCAACATCGCGGAAGTCGCGGCGCGCCAGGGCGTCGATCTGCGCAAACTACCGGTCGAAATCGGCGTCTTCGGCGCTGAGCCGTGGAGCGATGCCATGCGCGACGAGCTAGAGGACAAGCTCGGCCTCAAGGCGGTCGACATCTACGGCCTGTCGGAGATCCTCGGCCCCGGCGTGGCGATGGAGTGCCATGTGGCGCGAGCCGGCCTGCACGCCTGGGAGGACCACTTCCTGTTCGAGACGATCGACCCGGAGACTCTGGAGCCGGTCCCGGAAGGCGAGCCCGGCGAGCTGGTCATCACGACCCTGACCAAGGAAGCCCTGCCGATGGTGCGCTACCGCACGCGCGACATCACGCGGCTTTCCAGCGAGCCGTGCCTCTGCGGCCGCACCCACCGCCGCATCTTGCGCATCACCGGGCGCGACGACGACATGCTGATCATCCGGGGCGTCAATGTGTATCCGAGTCAGGTCGAAGCGGTCCTGGTCGGCCTGCCGGGTATCGCGCCGCATTACCAGTTCGTGGTCTCGCAGGATGGCCCGATGACGGCACTGCGAGTCGAAGTCGAGGCGGCACCGGATGCGGCGGGCGACCCGGAGTCGCGAGAGGCGAAGGCAGCCGAGGTGCAGCATCAGATCAAGTCTCTGGTCGGCGTTACCTGCGATGTGGCGGTGATGGAAGTCGGCGCCGTGCCCCGGTCGGAAGGCAAGGCGGTGCGGGTGCGCGATTTGCGGAAGTAACGGCACTTACGGCCGGCACGGCGACCCAGCCACGACCTTCTTGAGAAAAATTTAACGAAACCTTGCGCAACTATTTGCTCGAAAAATAGTAATATATGCCATCAATGAGAGAAATTTAGGAAATTGCCTGGGCGATGTCGGGTGAGTTCGACATAGAAACCTGGAATCCGACTTCCGAGGATCTCAGGGAAAGCAAAGAGCAGCTTGAAGACGCAATTGAGTCCATCTCGGACGCTTTCGTCCTGTACGATTCCGATGGCAGTTTGGTGCTGTGCAATCAGAGACATCTCGAATTCTATCCGCATCTCGCGCAGATTTATCGCCCGGGAATTCGCAGAGAAGAGATTCTGCGGCATCACGCATCCGTCCTGAAGGAGAGCGATCCGGCCTTCGATGCCGAAGCGTTTCTTGCGGAGCGGCTGAATATGAAACTGACGCCGCGACCTGATCAGGAAGTGCAACTGACCGACGGGCGTTGGATCGCGATTCGGGAACGCCCCGTTGCGGGCGGCGGCATGGTTTCAATTCGCACCGATGTCACGAGACGGCGGGAGCTCGAAAGCCTCAAGAACGATCTCGTCGGAACGGTAAGTCACGAACTGCGCACACCGCTGACATCGATTTTCGGATCGTTGTCCCTCGTTCAAAGCGGCGCGGTTGGCGATATCCCACCCGAAGCCCAGCGCTTGATCGATATCGCGCACAAAAACTGCCAACGCCTGGTCGGCCTGGTCAACAATCTCCTGGATATGGAGAAAATCGAGGCCGGGAAGTACGACTACAGCATGGCGCCGATGTCGATCGCTGAGTTAGTCAACGAGGCGGTCATGTCGAACGCCCCCTTTGCAACCCTGTTCGACGTTTCGTTCGAAATATCGGATGAATTGCCCGACCTTACCGTCGAAGCCGACTATCAACGGCTTCATCTCGTCATGACGAACCTCCTCTCCAACGCGGCAAAACATTCGCACAAAGGCGGTCGTGTCACCGTTTCCGCACGACGTATCGGCGGTTCCGCCAAAATCTCGGTGCAGGATTGGGGCAGTGGCATCCCGGAGGATTTTCTGGACAAAGTGTTCGATAAGTTTTCGGTCGCCGGTTCCAGCGGCTCGGAAACCGTTCTCAGCACCGGGCTAGGCCTGGCAATCTGCAAGGCGATCATCGACCGCCATGAAGGGACGATCGGTGTTGCGTCGAAAGAAGGAGTCGGTTCGACATTCTATTTTGAGCTGCCGCTGTACACCGAAGACGCTTGAGCGTTTTTGCCTGTGTCTCCAAGCGTATTCACGGCACTTCAGATTAGGACGTAAAGCCACGCGGGTGCGGGATTTTCAGAGTTAGGGGATGACCGGCATGACGTGCGATCCGGCCTAAAAGTCCAGCGGCAGGCTCAAATGCTCGTCGTACACCCGGTCGCGGTGCGCGAGCAAGATCGGATCGACAGCCGCCGCCACCGCCGTGCCCTCGACGTCGTACAGGTCGCGTATCAGGCCTGGCATGCGGTTGACGCTTGCCTCCAGCGGGGCGACGAGTTGCGAAAAACAGGCCCAGTACAGATCGGCCGCGGTGAAGGCGTCGCCGACGAAATAATCGCTGCCCGCCTCCTGTTGCGCGTGCAGCCGCGCCGACAGCATCTCGAGGATTTCGGAAGCCCGGTCCGCCGCCGCCGCCAGCGTCGCGTCGGAATAGCCGTAGCGCGACGCCAATGTTGCGCCGCCGCTTTGCACCCGCGCGTCCGGACTGGCGTTCAACCCTTCGATCAGTTGCAGGCGGCGCTGCCAGGCGAAGCCGTTTTCCGACGCGATCTCGGTGATGATCCCAAACACCTCGGCCCGCGCGGCGGAGTCCGCGGGCAGCAGCGGCGACTCAGGCGCCAGGCGTTCCGCCAGCATGATGATCTCATGCCAGCCGATCCGCGGCGGTTCATCGTCATAGATGGCGATCGGCGCGTTGCGGTGACCGGTCCAGTCGTAGAGTTCGTCGTTTGGCGTCCCGCCGAGTTGGGCTACGGGCACGTAGGGAATCGACTTCACCTCGAAGACGTATTTGGCCGACTGACTCCACGGGCCCGGCACGCCCTTGTTCATCACCAGGCGCAGCCCCGGCTGGTTCCGGGCCTCGGCGATCGGTACGTAATCCATGGGTCACTCAGGCTCGGGCGGGAACTGCAGCAGCAGCACGCTGGCGCCGTCGTCGCCGGCGGTGAGCGTCAGCGGCGCTTCGCCCGCCGCGCGGTACAGCAGCGAATGGGCCTCCAGTGCCGCACCGTCATGGCTGACCGACCCGTCCGCCACGAAGGCGTAGGCGCCCGCGCCAGCCGTCTCGAACGCGATGGCACAATCCCGGCCGGAACCGATATCGAACTGGCGCACGCCAAGCCCGTCTGCCTCCAGCGGGACCAGATCGGTGATCTCATTCTCGATCGACCGGCGCGCTGCTGCGTCCGGAATGGTCACGCTTTCCGCGATGCGATGCGTGCGCTTGATCCGGCGCAGCTTGTCGCGGTTCTCCGGCATGACCTTGGCGCCGGAATCCCATTTATTGCGCAAGGTCATGTAGTGCGCGCCCTCTTCCCCCGCCTCGATCGGGCCGTAGGGCGTGTGCGCGCCGGCATAGTGTACGACCATGCCGTCGACCGGCTTCTTGCCGAAATGCCCGCCGCCATGCACGAAGATCTGGAACTGGTTGGTGTCGTGGAAATGCGCCGACACGGTGCTGTTTTCCGGTTGCTCGACCAGATAGGCCTGCGGCTGGTCCAGCTTGCTCTCGTCGACCTGGCCGCCCCGCGTCGGGGCCGACCCCATATAGAGCCGGCGGTAGAAGGGCTTGGCGAGCGCCTGCCGGAAGGTGTTCTCGGTGCGGTTGGCCAGCGCTTCGCGGGCGGTGACGGCAATGGGCATGGGATGGCTCCTGTCAGACGCTGGGGACGGTCGGGTACGGGGTCAGCTGCAACTCATGCGACCAACAGGATCGGTCCTGAGTGTGCAGATAATAGAACGCCTCGGCGATCTTGATCGGGTTCATGACGATGTCCGGGTTCTCCTGCGCCTTCGGCAGCGAGCGCGTACCCGGCGAGTCGATCAACCCGTCGATCACCACATTGGCGACGTGGATGCCGTGCTCGGAATACTCCTCGGTCAGCACCTGCGACAGGGTCCGCATCATCACCCGCGGATAGTAGAGCGACTCGCCGGTGTTCCGTTTGCGGCCACGCAGTGACTTCGAATTGTTGGAGAAGAAAAACGAGCCCGCGCCCTTCGCCCGCATCGCCGGCAGGACCTCCTTGGCAACCAGGAACGGCCCGCGGCTGGAGATGTGCTGCGCGGTGTCGAACATCGACACTTCGATATGCTCGAGCAGTTCCTTCTCCGGCGGCAGGTCGCGGCCCTCCAGATAGCCGGCATTGTAGATCAGCACTTCCGGATCGCCGGCCTGCTCGCGGATCGTCGCGAAGGCGCTGGCGACGGAATCCTGATCGGAAAGGTCGAGCTCCACCACCATGCAGTGGTTGCCCTGTTCCTCGATCGCCGCCGACAGCGCCGCCGCATTGCCGGCGCTGCGCGTGGTCAGGACGGTGAAGAAGCCTTCCTGCGCGAATTTCTGCGAAATCGCCCCGCCGACGCCCCAGCGGATGCCGACCGGGATATCGCTGTCGTCGATCGCGCTGCCATGCGCCAGCTTCGTGTTGCGCCCGTCCGACTGCCATTTCGACGTCGCGCCGATGACGACGGCGACGGGTTTGTTGGTTGTGTTCTGTCCGGTCATGTGAACTACCCCAAATGTACGTGTTTGCGATCGAGGTCCGCGTTTAGAAGTGTTTCTCCGCCAGTACGACGACGAACATCCAAAGGATAAAAACAACGGTTATCGAGAGGTAAAAACAAAAGCTCACCTTACGATACCGTTTTCGGACGATCAGATGTACCCGCCTGAGGTGACGGTTATCCGTTTTGGCGTAATCGAAAAGTACGATTGGCCGAATGTATTTTTCTTCAGCTGGAACCGTATGAAAAATTCGATCGATGCGTTTTTGCAGCCGTTTGAACTTTATGACGTAGCAAGTGACACACGACAGAAAAAGAATGGCGGGCGGTAACCAATATATTTGATCAGCCATGGAAACCCGCTTCAACGTCTCAGGTAAAGCCCGTCCTTAGCGCTCCCAGCCCCACCAGTCGCAGATCGCCTGCCCCATCACCAGGGTCAGGTCGTCGCCGCTAAGCCAGTCCAAGGACTCGGTGAATTGGGTCACGCAGTCGGTCCAGCTGCACGGCATCTTCGAAATGTCGGTGCCCCAGAACATACGGGCCGGACCGAAGGCGTCGAAGATTTGTTTCAAATATTCCTGCATGATCGGGTACGGGTAGGCCTCGGTCGAATAGCCCGGCGCGCCGGTCGCCTTGACCGCGACGTTAGGGTGTTTCGCGAGGGCCAGCAGGTCGGGCATGTGCACCATCGCCTCGTGATCGCGCAAGGGCGAGGTACCGCCGCGGCCGCCGAGATGGTCGATGGTCACCCTTAGGCCCGGATGCCGCTCGGCGATGCGGCCGAAATCCGTCAGCGAGTCCGTCGCCAGCATCGACACCGGCACCCCGGCGTCCGCCGCCGCAGACCACAGCCAGTCCAGCGTGCCGTCCGCCACCCAGGTGCGCATCGGGTCAGTGAGGCAGGTGTAGCGCAGGCCAAGATTGCCCGGCACCTCGCGCCAGGCCGCGACCTGCGCCGCCGCGTCCGGCGCCTCGAGATCGACCGCGCCCATGATGGCGAAACGGCCCGGATAATCCTTTACCGCCTGGCGCGCCATGGTGACCGAGCCCGGATCCCAACTCGGCGGGTGGATGACCGCGGCGTGCACGCCGGCCTCGTCCATCAACGCTATGGCCTCTTCCGGCGTGAAGGACGTCACCTGCCAGTGCGACGGGTTGCTCGGCAGGCCGGAACCCCAGAGATGAATTTGCGCGTCGACGATTTGCATGGCGGTCCCTAATTTCCAAATTTGCTACGGCGCGATTATACACACGCGCGCCCTGCCCTATTGAAGCGGTCGCCGGCCCAGAGCCATGTCGGCCCCCTTCTCGGCGATGGCAATCGTCGAAGCGAAGGTGTTGGCCGAGGGCAGCATGGGCATGATAGAGGCGTCGATAACGCGCAGGCCGTCGACGCCGCGGACCCGCAACTCGTCGTCGACGACGGCGCGCGCGTCGCTTTCCGGGCCCATGCGGCAGGTGCCGACCAGATGGTAGCCGGTGTTGCCGCGGCGGCGCGAGAAGTCGAGCAGCTCGTCATCCGTCTGCACGTCGGCGCCGGGCAGGATCTCGTGGTCGAAATAGGGGGCGAGCTGCGGACTGTTGAACAGGGCGCGCACGAGTTTCAATCCCGCGAGGGTGATCCGCTGATCGGTCTCCGCGGCGAGATAGTTCGGCTGCACGATCGGCGGGTCGGCCGGGTCGGCGGAGACGGCTCGGACATAGCCAACGCTCTCCGGACGCGGTTGGGCGGCGCCACAGGTCATGCCGGGATGGCCGTCCAGCACGTAGACCTTGCCTTCCTCGTAGCTGCCGGGCGTGAACACGATGCGCAAGTCGGCGTCGTGCAG
>JAPPPC010000897.1:0-3759 GCA_028817685.1 Rhodospirillaceae bacterium | reverse complement strand
GACCAGGTGCTCCTCGCCGCGGACCACGTGCGTGATGCGCATGTCGGCGTCGTCCAGATCCGGGTGTGACTTGCCGTGCACGAATCCGATCGTCGGGCAGAGCGCGAGCACACTCGGCCGGCCGGCGAGCCATTTCATCACCTCGAGCGGCAGGCGCGGCCAACGCGCCGCCTCGTTAATGGTCGCGACGTTCTTCGCCCGCGCGGTCATGCGGACCGAATAGTGGTCGCGCAAATTCTCGCCGACGCCTTCAATGGAAATTTTTGTTGTAATGCCAATATCTCGCAGAAGTTCAGGCGGCCCAATTCCGGAGAGCTGGAGCAGCTTTGGCGAGTTCACCGCCCCGGCGCTGAGGAAGACCTCCTTTTTCGCCAACACGGTCTTTTCCCGCCCGTCACCATCGCGGTATCGCACGCCCACCGCCCTGCCCTCTTCCAGCACAACCGCGACGACCTGCACCCGCGTGCGCAGGTCCGTTGAGCGCCGGCGCAAGGCCGGACGCAGGAACGCCTTCGCCGCGCTGACCCTTTTGCCGCGATGGATGTAGCGTTGGAAATAGCCGGTGCCGAACTGGGTGCCGGCGTTGTAGTCCGGGATCCGCGGAATCCCCATCGCGACCGCGGCCTCGATGAAAGCTTCGGCGAGCGGGTTGATCCAGTCGATGTCGGTGATCGGCAATTCGCCGTCGCGGCCGCGGACCCGGTCGTCGCCGTCTCCGATGCGCGTCTCGGAGCGTTTGAAATAGGGCAGCAAATCCTCGAAACCCCAACCGCGGTTGCCCATCTGCGCCCAGGTGTCGAAATCCGTCGCCTGGCCCCGGTTGTAGACCATGCCGTTGACCGAACTCGAACCGCCGACGACACGGCCTTGCGGCACCGCGACCGTGCGGCCGTTCAGCGATTCAGAGGGGGCGGTCTCAAAGGGCCAGAGGAACCGGTCACCATAGAGAGTCTTCGTGAAGCCACCCGGGATGTGGATGAAGGGATGCCGGTCCATCCCGCCGGCTTCCAGCACGCAGACACTGTTCGCGTCGCCCTCGGTGAGCCGGTTGGTCAACACACAGCCGGCCGCACCGGCACCGACGATGACGTAGTCGAAACTGTCCACCATGCGTTACGCCGCGATCACCGGCCCGTCGCCGACGATGGTGGTGCGGTGCATGACGCGGCGCTTGTCGAGATCGTAAGGCGTCACCCGATGCATCGTGCAGCGATTGTCCCACATGACGATATCGTCCGCCGCCCAGCGGTGACGGTAGACGAATTCCGGTCGCGCGGCGAACTCGGTCAGCTCCCCGACAAAGGCCACTGCCTCATCGTCCGCAAGACCTTCGATCGCATCGTTGTAGATCGGGCTGATATAGAGCGAGGCACGGCCCGTCACCGGATGCCGCCGCCGCATCGGCTGCCAGACCGGCGGCATCGCGGCGCGCTCTTCCTCGGTTAGCGGTTTTATCGGCGCCAGGGTCGTCAGATACTCGAAATCATGCCGCAATTTCCGATCGCCGACCTTGTCGCGCAATCGGTCCGGCAAGGCGTCGTAGACCGCGTACATGTTGGTGAAGCAGGTCTCGCCGCCCTCTTCGGTTATTTCGAGACCATGCAGGATCGACCCCATCGACGGAACTGCGCGATAGCTGCTGTCCGTATGCCAACGCTGCGCCAGCCTGACCTGCGAAACGGTCGGATGGTCCGGCGCCATGAGGTTGCCGTCATCGTCCACGTTCGAGACACGGAATATCTCCGGTTCGCGCGAAGACTTGATGATGTCCTGATGGTGCCGCTCCAGATCGCCGAACATCCGGGCAAACGTGATCTGCTGCGCATCGCTGATCCGCTGATCCGGGAACACCAGGACCAGATGATCCATCCAGGCCTGATGCACCGCATCGAAGACCGCGGGCGACAGCGGCTGCGTCAGGTCCAGACCGCACACCCGTGCGCCCAAGGCGTCATGCAGCGGCTCGATCGCCAACCCTTCGCGTTCATACGGTGCCTGCATCGCGGGCTATTCCTCCGTAAATTCAAAGCCCATGGCCCGGGTGTGATAATAGAGCCCGCCATCCTGCACGATCAGGAACATCGCCCGGCTGTCGCCACCATTGTGGTGTGAGTGAACCGAAACCGGCGGGGTGATCGTGGTTGCCCAAGGCGACCAATCCTTCCGCTTGCCGTCGACCATCGAGTAGCAATCTTCGCCACTGACCACGAGACTGACCGCGACGGAGTTGTGACGGTGCGGCGGCTGCGATGTACCGCCCGGCAAGGTGTTCATCGCCAGGGTCAGGGTCGGCAGCACGTTGCGGCTCGCTTCGTTCTCCTCCGAAGACAGCACAATCGCATAGCCGGGCAGCTCGCCCGCCTCCGCATTCGCGACCAGATAGTCGGACTGGGCCGCGATATCGGCGGCCTTGTAGTGCACGACCCCGGTCGGCGCCGTTCCGACCGCGGGCGGCTGCAACCCTTCGAAGGCGACCTGCGGTTCGTTGCTGACGACCCAGAGCACCGCATCAGAGCCACCGGCTTCATGGTGCTGCGCCGCGCCGCCGGGGAACAGCATGATGTCGCCTGGCGCCCAGGCGATCTTCTCATCGCCGCACCGGGTGGTCCCGTCGCCCTGAATGACATAGGCGATCACGCCGCTCGCCCGCGGATCGGTGGTAAGGCTCTCGCCCGTCCGGATCCGCGCATAGCCCGCCAGCACCAAGGGAGACGTCGCGGGGAACGGACATTCGAGCTGATCGGAGATATCGCACAGGATCATGCCGGTCGGGGTCGCCGGATCGAGCGCCCGCGCCGGTTCTTCGGCGAATGCCATGTCCGGCACTGGCGGCAATTGGACATTGAAGGCGTTGCCGGAATTGAAGAACCGCGCCCGCTGTTGCGCCGGTGTCTTGGGATCGGCTGCGTGCTGCGGCGGCATTTCGGAAACACGCAGATTGCGTAGCGTCTCGGTCATGGAAGTCACCGTCCAGTTTCAACATAGGTGCGGATTTGCTCGGGAGACATACCTGCCAACCCAAGCCGCTCCAAGGTGAGCCCGTCCTGCCAGGAATTGCTGCCGAGCAAAGCCTCGACAATATCGACGAATCCGCGATGCAGCGGGACCGGCACGCCGGCGGCCTCCGCCAGCAGCACAAAGGGGACATGGGCGAGCGGGACGTCATCGGCCATCCAGGACTGCCATATCCTTGGTGGCAGGGCTCCCGAATTCTTATAGACCGGCGATTGTTTCACGGCTTCGTGCACCGTGTCGCCGGCGCCGCCATACAACCGGTGAATATGTTCCACCAGCGACCGGAACCGCACACCGAACGCGTCGCACACTGGCGGCCTTTCTGCGTCGAGCGCTTCGGCAAGCCGTCCTGCGTGAATCGTGTTGCCGGTGCCATAGAAACTCACCGTATCCCCGGCCGCTTCGGCCCGGTCGTAGTAGCCCACATTGAGCAGCGCCATCGCCGGATGCACCAGCAGGTTGATGTTTTCAAGATTGGTTTCGATGACGCAGCGGCACAGCTCCCACGATCCCATGATGAGCGGAAAGAATTTCGATACCGCCTCCGCACGTTCGGCCGGGAACACGGCGATGGGAACATCGCGGCGCAGAAAGTAGGTCGAGACCGCCGCCCCGGCGCGCTTCGCGGAGAGATTGGGGGCCATGCCTTCGATAACGGTCACACCTTCTTTGCCCGCTTCCCGCAACGCCGGGGCCAACCGTAAGGCCGGCCAGTATCCGTGCGGAGTGACGTAAAGGCCCTGA
>JAPPPC010000168.1 GCA_028817685.1 Rhodospirillaceae bacterium | reverse complement strand
TCGGTCGTCGTGCCGCGATAACCGCGAAATTGACCGGCAGCGTCGAAATAGGGATTTCCGCTGACGCTGCAGATCACGACGCGGCCATCGGGTGTCAGACCGCGGTAGCGGAAATCCCGAAACGGCCTGCGATGTTTCAAATCGTCCAGATGCCGTTCCCAGACCTCGCCGACGATGCCATCGACAGACAGCTCCTGCCGCGTCTTTCCCATGACATCTGCCACGGCGACGCCGGTGATTTCAGTGTACCGGCTCGAGACGTAGATGAACCGCAGGTCTTCATCCATTTCCCACAGCCAGTCGGACGCGATTTCGGCAAACTCGCGAAACCGTCCCTCACTCTCCGACAAAGCCTGGCTGGCCTTGACCCTCTCCGTCAAATCCGCACTCACGGACACGACGCCGCTTACAGCGCCCTCAACGTCTCGCAGCGGATACTTGTTGATCGACAGAAAATGGTCTTCGCCATCGGCCAGCCTGCGGACCGTTTCCCGCCCTGTTGTTTCGCCGGTTTCGATAACGTGCCTTTCCTGCACGTCGATAATGTCGGCGTCATCGACCATGGTCCCGAAAAGGCCGATATTCACTTTGCCCAGCGCTTCCTCGCTGGAAACACCGTACCATTCGCGAAACGTTTTATTCAGCAGCGTGTTCCGCCCTTCCAAATCCTTCACCAGCAACGCGACGGGCAAATTGTCGATTATGGCGCGGAGCAGGGCTTCATTGTTCTCCCGCTCGAATTCCGCCAGTTTCCGCTCGGTAATATCGGTCGTAACACCGCAATAGCCGGTAAAGTTTCCTGCCTCGTCGAATTGAGGCTGACCGCTGACGCTCAACCAATATCCGGGATTGACGGTGGAACGTCGTTCGATACCGCGGTAGGGTTTGCGGGCCCGAAGCGCTTTCACCTCCTCGGCAAAATCACCCAGATCATGCGTATCATGTCGGACCTCGCCGAGAGTCTTGCCAATGATGCTTTCCTGCGTGACCCCCAATTCGACGACATTCCGCGAGACGAAGGTAAAACGCAGATCGGCGTCGGTTTCCCAATACCAATCCGTCGCGATTTCAGCGAACTTGCGAAACCGTTCTTCGCTTTCCGCCAGCGCTCGGACCGGATCCTGCACGTCCTGATCGCCCAGGGACTGGTCCAGGTTCGCAATGGGGTCGGGGACCTTTGCTTTCACGGCATCGTCCTGTGTAAGGCAATGGTTATGATCGCTATTTCTGGTTAATCAAATCCTAAACCGTTTGTCACGAATGCATACCGAGATTTTCTGACGCCACTAAGAAGCCGCTCCACGCCGTAGCTGGGCGCAGTTCCGTCCATTCGTGCCGTATCAAAGAGACGATCAGGCGAGTGTCATCGGTGAGTTGAACCAGCTCTAACACCGGTAGCCGCGCCGCGGTACGGAAGATGTCTGCCCTCTCTCTTGTCCGCGAATCCGGAGCAAAAGAGAGGGCAGTGCGATACCGCGCCCGGTACGAAAATGCCCGTGCGGGACTACTGCCGGCGTAGCCGGGGGTCGAGCACGTCGCGGACGGCGTCGCCGAACATGTTGAAGCCGAAGACGGTGAGCGCGATCGCGAAACCCGGGAAGAACGCGACCCAGAAGGCGCTTTCGATATATTCCTCTGCCCCGCCCTGCAGCATCAGGCCCCAAGCTGGCGTCGGTTCCTGAACGCCCATACCGAGGAAGGATAGCGACGCCTCCAACAGAATTGCGCCGCCGATTGCGCTCGTCATGATGATTAAGTAGGGCGCCATCACGTTGGGCAGCATGTGCCGCAAGATGATCCGAACGTGCGTGAATCCCAACGCCCGAGCCGCGTCGACATAAGGGATCGCGCGAATTTGCAGCGCATTCGAACGAACGATGCGGGCGCAATCCGGAATAATTGGCAAGGTGATCGCCAAAATGACGAAATGCAGGTCGCTTCCGAAGATCGACACGATGGCCAGCGCCATGATGATGACCGGGAAGGCCATGAAGACATCGATAAAGCGCATGAACAGAAGATCGAAGGTACCACCGAAATAGGCGCTGGCGACGCCCAGCACCAGCCCTGTCGTCGCCCCGAGAAAGGCGCTGACCAGCCCGACAAATAAGGCCGTTCGCGCCCCGTAGATAAGGCGGGTCAGGATGTCCCGGCCGAATTGATCGGTGCCGAGCCAGTAATCCCAACCCGGCGGCACCAGCATGTCGGTGAAGCGGTTTTCGACCGGATCGTAGGGCGTTACCCAAGGGGCTAGGATCGACAGGACGATCAAGGTGAAAACGATTATCGCACCGACCGCGCCAAGTGGCTGCCGCTGCATGAGATGCCAGAGTTTTTCGATCGCCGAACGGCCGTCGGTCGCGTCGAGGCTCTCAACATTCGAGCTGATTTCGATTGTGCTCATCTGTTTACCCTTTCAATACCGGCGTCAGCTGTAGCGAATGCGCGGATCGAGCGCGGCGTAAAGCAGGTCGACCACGAAGTTGGTGAGGATGAAGATCAAGGCGACCAGCATCACCAACGCCTGGGTCATCGTGTAGTCATGGTTCTGCACCGACTCGACGAACAGTTTGCCGAGGCCGTTTAGATTGAAGACCTGTTCGGTGACGACCAGCCCGCCCATCAGGAAGGCGAACTCGATGCCGATCACGGTCACGACGGGCAGCATGGAGCTCTTCAGCGCGTGCCGATTGATGATGATCTTCTCCCACAGCCCCTTCGCCCGCGCCGTGCGGATATAGTCCTCGCGCAGCACTTCGAGCAGCGCGGAACGGGTCATGCGGGTCGCGACCGCGGCGTTGCGGTATCCGGTGGCGATTGCCGGCCAGATAAGTTGCACAAGATTGCCGACCGGGTCGTCGAAGGGTGATACGTACTCGATCGGCGGCATCCACGGCTCGCCAAACCATGCCTGCGTTGAAATCAACAGGCCCAGAATGATCATGATGCCGAGCCAAAAGGACGGAATTGCGATACCGGCGATGCTGAAACTGCGCACCCCGTAATCGAGCCAGGTGTCCTGTTTGATCGCCGACAACGTCCCCAATGGTATGGCGATGATGACCGAGACGAACGCGGCCATGAGCGCAACCTGTAACGTCAGCTTGAAGCGCAGATTGAGCTCATGGGTGATCTCCTTGCCGGTCCACATCGACTGGCCCAGGTCGAACACCATGAAGCCGTAGACGAATTCGCCGAACTGGACGAGCTTCGGTTGGTCGAGACCCAGCTCCTCCTGGCACACCTGGATGGCCTCGTCATCGACGAAACCGCCCTCCCCGGCCATCCGCAGTTCGCAGACATCGCCCGGAATCAGCCGGAGTAGAAAGAACACCAGGACCGCCGCGCCGAACAGGGTCGGGAGCATCAGAAGAATGCGTTTGATCGTGTATTTTAACATGTCGTATCGCCACCCTTTGGGCCAACCAATGAAGTTGCGCCGCACTGTGGCGATCGCGGGTCACAAGGCACTCAAAAACCGCGCAATCCCCCATCAAAAATCGATCAAAAACGCATTCGTGAGCGAACGTGACAGGTCCGTTCGCTGTTCGTTCAAACGCACCGGTGATATTGTCGCCGCCGAACGCAACCGCGGAGTGTCGCGACCATGATCCGTTTGCGCCTGCTGGGTGGATTCGCACTAACCGGAACCGACGGGCCGCCATTGCCCACCCGTAAAGCGGAAGCGCTTTGCGCGTATTTGGCGGTGTCGGCGGGACAGGCTCAGCGCCGTGACAAGCTGGCTGCGTTGCTATGGCCAGACCGCGGCGACGCCCAGGCACGGCACAGCCTAGAGCTATCGCGATACTGCATACGCCGGATTTTTGGGGAGGATGGCCGCGCGGATGTGGGGGCAGCCGCTCGG
>JAPPPC010000742.1 GCA_028817685.1 Rhodospirillaceae bacterium | reverse complement strand
CTTCCTGCGCGAGTTCCGCTTCCGCGACACGGGATTAAGCTACGACCCGGACTACAAGAGCCCGGTGATCGGTCCGGCCCACTATGCCGAGCACACCAATCCGGATACCGCCTATTACTGCGTCTCCGGCTGGATGGATGGCGGCGGGTTCGGCAATGCGGCCATCCGCCGCTTCCTGTCGCTGACCGTCAAACACAAGCACCTGATCATGGGACCGTGGGATCATGGGGCACGGACCCATATCAGCCCGTTCCGGGGCGACACGCAGGCGCCGCAGTTCGAGTTGATGGCGGAATATCTTCGCTTCTTCGACCACTATGTGAAGGGCATCGACACCGGTCTCGACCGGGAGCAGCCGGTCCACTACTTCACGATGGGGGAAGAGAAATGGCAGGCGGCCGACGAATGGCCCCTCAGTGATGCGAGTGCTACGAGTCTGTTTCTCGCACCGGATGGCAATCTCGACAAGAACGCCCAGCAGAACGCAGAAGCCAGCGATGTACATCGCCCAGATTTTCGATGTGGTACGGGACACCGGACCCGCTACGAACGGCTGTCTACGGTTGCGGTCGAAGCCTATTACGACGATTGGCACGGCCGTGACGAGCGGATGCTGACCTACACCAGCGAGCCGCTGGAAAAGTCCGCCATCCTCACCGGACATCCGGTGGTCACTCTATACGCGGCGACCACCGAACAGGATGGATCGTTCTTCGTTTACCTGGAGGACGTCGACCCGAATGGTCATACACGCTATGTGACCGAAGGGACGCTGCGCGCATTACACCGGAACGTGCGGCAAGCGCCCGAAAGGCTGCAATGGGTCGGACCGTATCATAGCCTGGAAGAAGCCGACGCGCAGTTGATGACACCCGGCGAACCGGCGGAACTGGCCTTCTCGCTCTACCCGACCTCCTGGTGGTTCCGAGAGGGGCACCGGGTTCGGATCGCCATCGCAGCCTGCGATCGCGACCACTTCGCGCATGTCCCGGCGGGGCGCATTCCAGAGCTCACATTCTATCGGGACGCGGCGCGCGCCTCCCGGATCGAATTACCGCTGCGTTAGCGAGAGTCCGCTCGGCGGGGAGAAACCAAACACGGTGTCGCCCCGCCAAGATCTCGTCTAACCGGCGACGGCGAGTTGCGGTGCCCCTTCCGGCAAGGGCCCAACATAGGACGAGGCCGGGCGAATCAACCGGGACGACGCAACCTGTTCGAAGATGTGCGCAGTCCAACCCAACACGCGACCCATGGCGAATACCGGTGTGAACAGGTCGCGCGACAGGCCGACCCCCTCCAGCAACACAGCGGTGAAAAGTTCCACATTTGTATCCAGGTTGCGGTCCGGATAGCGCGCCGCGAGTGCCGCAATCGAAGCCTTCTCAACCGCCTCCGCCAGGGCCATGCGGTCCCGTGTATTGACGATGCGCTCCACCACGCCCTTCAGAACATCGGCGCGCGGGTCACGGGTGCGATAGATACGGTGTCCAAATCCCATCAACCGTTCGCCATCGCCGAGGTGACGGGCGATCCAATCGTCGACCTGCGACTCGTCGCCGATCTCGTCCAGCATGTCGAGTACCGGTCCCGGTGCCCCGCCATGCAACGGCCCCGAAAGAGCGCCCAACGCCGCAACCGTACTGGCGACGGTTCCCGCACGCGTCGCCGCCACCACCCTTGCTGTAAAGGTAGAAGCATTCATGCCGTGATCAGCGACCGTCAGCAGATAGGTCTCCAGCGCGTCGACCAGCAATTCGCTGGCGGGCTCGCCTTTCAACATAGCGAGGAAGTCCGCGGCGTGACGTAATCCAGGTGTAGGTGCGATCGGCGGCTCCCCTTGGTCCCGCCGAAGCAGTGCGGCGACGAACACGGGAATTGCGGCGGTGACGTCGATGTGACTCCCCGGCCCTTCCGCCAATAAGGAGAGACCGGTGCGAAGTCCGTCGACGACGGTGCTGCCTTCGGTGGCGCGCAACAGGTCGGGGACTTTACCGAACGCCGAATTCCGGCTGCGTTCCAGCGCGGCCGCGACCTGACCTTCATCCATCGACTGGGGTGCGAACCCGTCCCAAAGGAATGCCGCCATCGCTTCGAAGGACCAATGCCCGGCCAATTCTTCGATTTCGTGGCCGCGGACGATCAGCCGCCCCTCGATACCATTGACCTGACTCAAAACCGTTTCAGCGGCGACAACGCCTTCAAGACCTGCATTCATCATGACTCTCCTCTCGTTCAAATCGGGATTTACTTGTCATCGCGGGCATATGTCGTCAATATTGATATATACAATCAATATAAGGAAAGTCATGCACGCCTTCCTCAATGCGCGCGAAGCCGCCGCGGAATTAAATGTCAGCCGAGCAACGCTCTACGCCTATGTGAGTCGCGGCATGATCCGATCCGAACCGGCGGAAAATGGCCGGCATCGGCTCTATCACGCGGACGATGTACGGAACCTGCGAGCCCGGAAATCACCTACTGCAGACGGCCGCAAGCTAACGGACGCAACGTTTCTCGAGTCGGCCATCACCTTGATCGATGCGGGCCGTTGCTACTATCGAGGCCGCGACGCCTTACAGCTCAGTGCGGTTGCGACACTGGAAAGCGTTGCCGGACTGCTTTGGCAATGCGGCGAGCGGGATCCGTTCGAACAGGACTATCCGCCGCTGCCCGCAATACCGGACATCGTTTCGCCCTACGCCCGCATGCAGGCAATTCTCGCCGCAGCCGCGCCGAATGACATGAAAGCACTTAACTTGAGGCCTTGGGGGGTCGCCGGTACGGGCGCGCGAGTCTTGCGCCTGCTGGTGGCCGCTATTGTCGGCGGCGCGCCCGGTTCCGGTCCGATTCACCGACAATTGGCGGCCGCCTGGGGGGCGTCGCCGGAAGCCGCGGATGTCATCCGCACTGCCCTGGTTCTCAGCGCCGATCATGAGCTCAACGTGTCCGCTTTCACGGTCCGCTGTGTCGCCTCCGCCCGTTCGACCCCCTACGCCGCCGTTCAGGCCGGCCTGACAGCCTTGCAGGGCCCTCGCCATGGCGGACAGACCGCCCGAGTAGCGGCGTTGTTCGATGAAGCCGCGGAACTCGGGGATGCCGCCGTGGCCGCACGCCTCCAACGCGGCGAGACGCTGCCCGGGATCGGCCAATTTCTCTATCCTGACGGTGATCCACGCTACGGCGCCCTGATCGAAGCGCTCGACCGGAACGGCTTCGACAATGAATCACGTCAAACCGCGGAATCGCTTGCCAAGGCGGCGATTGACCTGACCGATCTCGCCCCCAACATCGATTTTGGATTGGCCACCGTGCAGCGTACGATTGGTCTCCCGACAATCGCGCCCTTGGCGATCTTCGCGGTCGGCCGTTGTGTCGGGTGGATTGCACACGCGCAGGAACAGTACGAAAATCCCGACCTCATCCGGCCTCGGGCGCGGTATGTCGGCGAAAGCCCGCAACCGGCGCCCGCAACATCGAAGTGACAGGACACAACAATGGTTCACGTGGAACGGCTTTGCGACGGCCCGATCGTCGGCCCCGAAACACACCCCTCGATCGGCGACAATATCCAGGGCCCCTCGTTAATTCGCGTCCCGGACTGGGTCGAGAATCCGCTCGGCCGCTACTACCTTTATTTCGCCGATCACAAGGGGACCTATATCCGGCTCGCCTATGCCGACGCGCTGACAGGCCCCTGGCAGGTGCATGCGCCCGGCAGCCTGCATCTCAAGGACTCACTGTTCCCGACCGAACCGCCCCCCGTCCCCGCCGACGGCGGTGCTGCGGCAATGGCGAGCAGCCGCGCCTCCATGCCGGGCAAACGGTCGCACGACTTCACCGTCGAGGCGACGACCACGCACATCGCCTCGCCCGATGTCCATGTGAACGCCGAAGAGCGCAAGATCGTGATGTATTTCCATGGGCTGGAGGCATTCGCGAAACAGGCGACGCGGGTCGCCGTGTCCGACAATGGGATCGATTTCACGGCCAAGCCGGAGATACTCGGCCGCACCTATTTCCGCGTCTTTCATCGACCGGATGCGGTCTATGCGATGGCGATGCCGGGACAATTCTACCGGTCGCGCGACGGCTATACCGGCTTCGAGGAAGGGCCGCGCCTGTTCAATCCGGATATGCGCCATGCCGCCCTGCTGCAGCGCGGCGATACGATGCATGTGTTTTGGACCCAGGTCGGCCATGCACCGGAGAGCATATTGCTGAGCTCGATCGATCTTTCCGGCGATTGGAGCACCTGGCAGGACGGTGCCCCCGTAGAAATCCTGCGGCCGGAGTTTCCCTGGGAGGGCGCCGACGCGCCGAACGAGCCGTCGATCCGCAGCACGGCCTATGGCCATGTCAATCAGCTGCGCGACCCGGCGATCTATGAAGAAGACGGCAAAGTCTTTCTGCTTTATGCCGTCGCCGGGGAAAGCGGCATCGCCCTGGCGCAAGTTCATTTGGAAGAGTGACCAAGAGGAAAAATGCGATGATGAAGGTCTATTTCGCCCCGCGATCGCGCGCTGTTCGGACCGTCTGGCTGTTGGAGGAGATCGGAAAACCTTACGAGTTGGAGCGGTTCACGCTGGGGCAAAAGGAGATGCGGGCGCCCGAATACACCAAGATCAACCCGAACGGCCGCGTGCCAACCTTGATCGACGGCGACACGACCATCACGGAAAGTACGGCAATCGCGCAGTATTTGTCAGCCAAGTACGCGCCTGAACTGGCTCCCGGGCCGGATGACGGAAACTTTGCAACCTATCTGCAATGGCTCAACTATGCGGAAGGCATGATCATGCCGCCGATCAACAACTATGTGGTGGAAACGATCCTGCTGCCGCCGGAGCGCCGCAACGAGGAGATCGCAGCACGCTCGTTGAAGCTGCTCAACCGGACGCTGGGCGCCGCGGAAATGCATATGGAAGGGCACGACTATCTCGCCGGCGACTTCACCATCGCGGACACGATTACCGGCCACGCCATCATTATGGCCCGCCGGCTCGGGGCCGATTTCAGCGCCAGCCCAAACCTCAACGCCTATGCCGACCGGCTTGAAGCGCGTGAAGCGTTCAAAGCAGCCGAGGCGGCGTGACGGTCGATACGTCGGGCTAGAACCCAGATTTCGTATATCGCAAAGTCCGTCGACGGGTCAGGCGACCCGTTGGGTTCGGCTATCCGTGATAGAAGGTGCGGCCGCTGTCCCGCATCCAGAGACGGACCAGATGCCGCCGCCGCTCCGGTTCCGGGTAGTCCTCAAACCCCGTACGGCAATGTCCGCAGCGGCGGTTATCGAGCAGTTGGATCTGGCCGGGTTCAAAGTAGAAATCCTTCCACATCGCCGGCTCGTTGAGGATCGCTTCGAAGGCGTCCAGGGCCGCCTTCCCTTCCGGGTCGAGTTCCTTGCCCTCCAGTTCGTAGCCATAGACGACCTGGCGATAGGACAGGCGTGCGACCAACTCACCATCGTGGTTCTCGAACATCGGATGGTAAGTGGTCATGACGTCGTCGGGTGCATGTTCCCGCTGGCGGTCGAAATAGAAGGGCTCGTACAGTCGCCGCAACAGGTCGGGATGGCGCTTCCGCATCTCGTTATGAGCCGCCGCGAAACTGATCAGACGGCTGATGCCGCCAGACTTTGCCGTCTGCAGGCAAAGCAAGCCGAGAAAATGCGGCGCGCAAAGATTGTAGCTGTTGTCGGTATGAAAGTTCTGCCGAACATTGGTGACATCCGGCCGCACGCCGTTGCCCGGCGGCTTTCCCTTGTCGCGGACATCGTAGATCATCTTGCCGTCCCAGCTCTGTGCGACCGGCCTGGAAATTATCGATGACAGCAGCCAATAGAGCATGACCGCCTCGTCACGGCTGTACCGGTCCATCGGTAGCCGGTCGACGATGACAAATCCAAGACCCTGGCGAATTTCCCGATTCACCGTCGCCATCGTGGCGCTACAGGCCGGCATGTCGAACAGATCCGGTGTCATCATCAGCGTGGGCAGCGGATTGGCGCGCACCTCCGCAACAACAGCGTCCAGTTCGTCGAGGCAAGATTGGTCGAGGCGGACCACGCCATCTTCCGCACCGAGCGTGGCACCGCGCCACGCAATGGGCCCGGCGAAGTCGCGATCGATAACGGTTGTATCTTGATGGGTAATTTCGGACATAAGGCGATACTAACAACGTCCCATGCCGGCGCAACCCTTGCCCAAAGATGCTGGCCGCTTCAACATCATTGCGAAACGGCATAGGGGAAACACACTCGTCGTATTGCACGTGACCGCAACACCGCTTCGGCACATCTGAAGACATCGCCATGGGGTACCTCTCATTCGCGCCGGACGAGTAGTTCTGGTTTATCGGTTCTGAGCGGTGACCAAAGGCGGCCATGACGGCGAATTGGGAGGACGTCCAATGAGTAAAATCGAACGCTTTTTGCTGGCCGATGAAATGGAACCGGTCAGCCACTACTGCCATGCGGTCCGGTCGGGTGATCGGGTCTGGATTTCAGGGACTGTCGGCGTTCGTTCCGACGGTTCCATTCCGGAGGATACGGCAGAACAGTTTCAGGTTGCGATCGACAGTCTCGACCGCTGCCTGCGCGCTGCTGGGGGTCGCCCGGAGCATATCGTCAAGGTGACGGTCCTACTGACCGACATCGGCGACCGGGCCGCGATTAACCCAATCCGCCAACGTTATTTCGGCGATAACCGTCCAGCGTCGACGCTGTACGAGGTCTCCGCCTTGGTCGCCCCGGAGATGAAGGTGGAAATCGAAGCCGAAGCAGTGATCGCGGAGTGAGCCCTCGCCGCAGCCGGCAGCCTACGCCTAGCGCAGCGCGAGGCGCGTGGTTTCCGGGTAACTGTTGCGCAGGAATGCCCACTGCTCGGCCTGCGCCTTCCGGCCAAGGCGACGGGTCGTCTGCTCCCACTGCTGGGCCGTCAGATCGAGTGCCCGTTTGGCGCTCTGCTGCCCGCTATCGGCCCGCACCAAATTCTCGCACAACGCGCTGAAATACTCCCCCTGCCCCGGCAGATAGAGGTCCGGGATACTTTCGGCCATGCTTTCCTTGTGCGCGGACAAGAACTCCGGCGTATAGGTATTGCGTATATCGGGATCTTCATAGTGGGCACTTCGGAACGGATCGAAAAACCCGCTGGCCTCCCGGACTGCCTTGGTCGACATCTCAGGACTGCAGGCGAACAGAGCGAACAAATAGGCGATTTCCGCTTCCGCCGATGTGCTGGAAACCGTGTAGTTCCAGCCCCAATTGAAATACGGCGTCTTGATCAGCTTGCCATCCACAGTGCCGCCAGGCGTCGGCGCGTAGAGCAGGTTTCCCCTGATCTTCGATTTGTCACTGTTGAGAAACTTCTGAGTGCCGCCCCAGCCGATGTTGCAATAGATGTTCCCGGCTGCGAATGCCTTCCAATTGTCGAACAATCCATTCGTCCGCGCCTTATCGTATAGGCTACTGCTGGCTGCGATGAGTTCCTCCAGCGCCTCGACACCCGCATCGTTATTGATCTGCGGGTTGAGTGCCGTATCGAAGGGCCAGTAGCCCTTTGCGTGAAACCGTATCCAGAATTCCCAAGCGATGTAGGTCGGCGTGCGAAACAAGGCGCCGCCAAACATGTCTTTGTCGGGCCGATGGAAGAACGCCATCTGGGCGTCCAACTCCCGCCATGTGCGTGGAAGCTTCAAGGGAAAGCCGTACTTATCGGCAAACCGCTTTTGTTCGTCGGCGCTTTCCAGGCAATCCTTCTTGTAGAACATCAAGTAGGTGTCGCCGTCCGTCTGGTAGCCGTAGAGGCTGCCCTTGTAGTAGTCGCCCAGTGAGAACAACGCGTCGTCCTGGAAACCGCGCGGTTCGTACTTCTTGGCAAAGCCGTCCAGATTCTTGAGCGCTCCGGCGGCGACCAGGTCGGGCACGCCGAAGGTTGCCGGCAATGCGAGATCGAATGTCCCGCCACCGGAAACACTGTCGATGATCATCTGCGAATTGATCTCGTCGACGGGCGTTTCGTTAAGCCGGAACTGCACGCCTGTCCGTTCCGTGAACAAATCCGCAACCGGTTTCACGTTCGCTCCCTCACCGCTGTCGCCGTGGCAGCGCATGAGGTCGGTCACGCCTTGCAGGATCGCGACGGCTACAAACCGCTCAAGGCGCGGCAGCGCACAGTCAAGGCCGCGGCCATCACGGATTCAGTCGGCAGCCTCGCCCTCTTTGCCCTCTCCTTTATTGGCACGGCTGCGGCGGGACCGCGGACCATTCTGCTGGGTGTCGTCGCGGTCATCCTGATGGGGCTGATCCGCGTGATCGCGAATCTTGTCACCCTACCCGTCGAGCTGGATGCCAGCTTCAAACGCGCGCTGCCGATCCTGGAACATGGCGGTTACATCCCGTCGGAAGATCTGCCGGCTGCCCGTCAAATACTTAAAGCCGCGGCCTACACCTATGTTGCGGCATCGGCGATGCAGTTGCTGAACTTCCTGCGGCTGTTGCGCGGCCTTCGATAACGTTTATCCGAGCTCTTGCGCGAGGAAGCGCAGCGTACGGTCCCAGGAATCCAGGGCCGCAGCCTCATTGTAGCGCGCCGGGTTGGTGTAATTCTGAAACGCATGGTCGGCGCCCTCATAGCGATGAAATTCGCAGGCGATGCCATGCTCCTTTAGCTCGGCCTCGGTCTTATCGACATCGGCGGGCGACGGATTGGCGTCTTCTAATCCGAAAAACCCGATCACCGACGCTTTGATATTGGGGATCCGTTCGAAGGGTGTCGGGCCTTGATCCTCGCCCCAGGACACCATCGTGTTACCACCATAATAGTCAACCAGTGCGGTGAAGCGTTCAAACGTCCCCGCGCCCAGCATCGCGGTGCGTCCCCCCATGCAATGGCCCAGGATCGCGGTCCGGTCAGGATCGACGGCTTCGGTTGCGTCGATATGAGCAAGGGTCGCTTCGATATCGGCCAATACCCGCTTGTCCTGCAACGTCGCCCGGCGCGCCTCGCGCTCTTCCACCCAGTCATGGTAGTGGAAGATATCCGGCGCCGCCGCCACATAGCCTGACGCCGCCAGCCGGTCGACACGATCTTCGGTAAAGGCATCGAGTCCGCTGATGTGGCACATGACGACAACCGAGGCATGTGGTCCGTCGCCTTCCGGGACACCAATGCATATCCGCATCGGCTTGCCGCCCACTTCTACCGTATCGTAGCGCGCCATAGTTGCTTCCCCTTCGTCGCTAGACGTTGTCACTGTGGATCATGCGGCAATCAGGCACGCAGATAGTCGTATACCTCTAACGTCCCGATATAGGTCATTTTGCCCGCGACCCAGACGATGACGGCGAGTCCGATATAGCCGATCCATTGATAGCGATTGAGAAGCCTTGCGACGACATTCGCGCCAACAGCCATCAATACGATGGACAATACCAGCCCAAAAACCAGCATCTGGATATTGTCCTTCGCCGCACCGGCGACAGCCAAAACATTGTCGAGCGACATCGAAACATCGGCGACGATGATCGTGGCCATAGCGCGAAGAAACATCGGCGACATAAGGCCGGCTTCCTCGGCACCTTCTGCATCGGCATCTTCCACAGTGTCGTTCGATCCAGCCTCCTCTTCTCCATCCGATCGCAAGTCTTTCCATAGCTGGTAGCAGACGACGAACAGGAGCAGGCCTCCAACGAGCTTCAATCCGGTGATGGAAAGCAAATAGACGGTCAAGGCTGCAAGGACGATCCGCAGGATCACCGCCAGTGCAATCCCCCAGACGATCGCCTTCTGCCGCAGGGCTGGCGGCAGTGAGGCCGCCGCCATACCGATGATGATGGCGTTATCGCCCGACAGGACTAAATCGATGAAAATGACCTGCATGAAGGTGGTCAGGTCAAACTGAATCTCAAATGGAATGTCCATGCAGGACCCGGTGACTAGCGGTGGGGCGGGAGAGGTTTGGCGGTAAGAAGTTGACAGTCCGTTATACCCTTGAAGATAGGGATCAGCCCGCACCTTTCAAAGGGTGGTCAGATAACTAACCTTTGTCTTCGAGGAATACCAGCCTATCGGCATGGCTCCATATGCGTCGGTCAGACCGTTGAATCCCTTCGTGATTGGCGTGAGCCCACCAAACAGTATCGACGAAATCGGTGGGGTAAGCAGACTGCTCCTTCTCGAACAATACCGCGGACGGATCCGCGTCAAGAATGCGCCGCGACAGAGTGATTCGCTCCGCATCATCCTGGATCAATCGTGCGGCCGCGCTCATGAATTCCGATGACTCGGCGGCCACCAGCCAATCCGGTAGTTCGAAAAGCACGACAAAGCGCGCGTCCGTCCGGCTATGCGGCTCGGCACCCGCCAATGTGATCGTCGGAATACCGAGCAAATAAGCGTCCATCGTCGTATTGGCACCACCAAATGGAAAGGTCCCAAACCGGATATCGCAGCGGTTCAGCAGCGCGAGATATTCGGCATACCCGGTACGCTCATGGACGATCGCATGGGGTAACATCTTCTGAATTTGGCTGGCGCAATCGCGATGCCGGATCCCCTGTTCATTTGGAAACACATGAAACTCGATCGCATGCTCGACCGACCTCTCGATCGCGCGGCACACTGCCAGAAAGGTAGCGTTGAGCTTTGGCGCGCTGCTCGAAATCGCAATGCGAAGAACATGCGGCTTCTCTCGAATCATAGGCTCCGGATACGCCGCCCCTATCGTCGGCTCGAACAGGGCACCGGTACTCTGCAGCAACAGGATTCGCTCACTGTAAGCCGCTGCTTCGCTGTAATAGGTGTGGCCCATCACCATGTAGTCGATTTCCGGCGAATTGGTTGTCGCCGGATGGCCAACAGACGCGATTTGCATTGGGGCCAAGCGCAGATTGCATAGCTGTACGGTCAAAACCGACATGCCGACGCTCGGGTAGTACAGCACGTCGGGGCCAATCTCCCCGATCCGAGCGACGATCTCGCGCAACGCCGACGGCGTATCCGGAATTTCATGAACTGTGTCGAACAGCTGGCGTGCTTCCTCGTCCACTCTTCCTGTCAAACAGATCAGCACCAGACGGAAGCGGTTCGGCAATTGCTTCAAAAAATGCGCGTATGTTTTGAACATCGCATGCCAGCTCATCAACACATCGGCGACGACGACCAACGTGGGCCTGTCGGCGTCACGCTCGCCCGAACGGCAAGGCACGGGATTCACTCCCGAGCGCGAAAGCCAATTCGCCACCAATCCATTCAATGTCCGCTTCAACATGTGGCGGTCAGGGCTGGTCAGATAGCTGCAGAACATCCATGCCTGGCACAGCAAGGGTATCTGACCATCCCGCACCTCATACCCCGCCAGCAGCGGGGCGAATTCCAGAAGCGCGTCACGGCGCTGCTCCGCCGCTTCGGTCAGCGGTGCACGGTGCGAAAATTGCGCGAGATATGCGGAGGACGCAGCGGCCGGAACCTTTTGCAACAGTTCCGGCCAGTTCGTCTCGCCGGGCGATGCCACACTGGCCGTCGACAAAACACGCGCCACGGCCGGTTGGCCCATGCGGTCCGGCCGAACGCCTTGAGCAAGCCGGTACAGGTAGCCCGTATCGCCGTAACCGGACAGGCGAAAAATCGCCGTGATGTGCCGGTTGTGATAGGCCAAACCGTCCACTGCCTGCAGTATCAGGGGATCCGGGGCTTGGACCAACAAGGTAGCAATCCCCGCGGCAAACCGCGTGCAATACGCGGTGACATCGGCCTCATCGGAAACATCCGAGGGGAAATCGGCCCCCCGTTCGATTGCCTCCAGCATTCGAATCAACATCCGCATTGCCGGGGCATATTCTTCGCGGTAAACGGCGTGTTCGAATGCGGTCAGGCTTGTAGTTGGCTGCGCAGTCGGCTCAGCCATCGATGGGCCCCCACATGCCCGCGCCGTCATAACGCCCAATCACCCGTGCGGGGTTGCCGGCGACCATACTCCGCGCCGGCACATCGTTCAGCACGATGCTGCCCATCCCAACCACGGAGAGTTCGCCGATCTCGGTTTCCTCCCGGATGGCAGCGTTCGGTGCGATGTGAGCGCCCGCGCCAACGCGGCAATTCCCGTTTAGCGTCACGTTCGGCCCGGCGAAGACGAAATCCCCTAGCGCATTGTCATGGCTCACACTGCATCCTGGGCGCAACGCAACATGACGGCCGATCACCGTGCCCGGCATGACGACCGCATTGGGGCCGATATAACTGCCAGGGCCGATTTGCGTGTCGCGCGCCACCGTCGCCGCGGGATGCCGGACAATGGCCCAACGGCTGTCCGGAATGCCCAACCTCTCGATCCGGTCCATACGCTGCGGCATTTCTTTTGCCTTGTGCAGCACCGAAATAAACAACGTTTCGGCCGGGAGATCAGACCAGGCTTCGAACGGACCCAACACCTTTTGATCGCCGATCGAGGTCCCGGTTGGCAGCGCATCGTTCAAATAGCCGCCGCATTCGACCCCACAGCCGGCCTGCGACAAATCGTAGAGCGCCTCCGCGACGATCACACCGCTCGCCCCTCCCAGGATGACGACCGGCCGCGTCACGATCATTCAGCCGGTCGACCCTTGCGCGCGATGAAATCGGGAAACGCGTCCTCCGCCTTCGCACCGCGCAGGACATGACGAGTGAAATGTTTCTCGTTGTCCCAATGGTCCTTCAGGGAGCCCCCCATATCGTCGAGCAGAAGTTGCTTGATTCCCTTCACGGACTCGCGATGGTTTCCGGCGATCATGCCAGCAATCTCCATCGTCTTGGCCCGTAATTCCGCCCGCGGCACAAGATGGTTCAGCAATCCGATCCGATAGGCCTCTTCCGCCTCGACAACACGGGCGGTGAACAGCAATTCCTTCGCCATCGGCCAGCCGATCTGATTGGGCAATGTCCAGGTGCTGTTGATACGGCCATAGGCCGCTGCCAAGAAGCGGAACTTGGTATCCTCGCATCCGATCCGCATGTCCAATGAGGAGGACAACACGGCAGCCCCGCCATAGGCCAGCCCGTTCATCATGCCGATCGTCGGCTTCGGACAGGCGCCGATGTCGTAGCTGATATGCAGATAGTTTTCATTGTGCGCGTCGAGCTCTTCCTGCGTGTATTTGCGATCGTTCTCGCGCTGCTCGTGGATATCGCCGCCGGCCGAGAACGCCCGGTCGCCCGAACCGGTGATGACGATGCAACCGACGTCGTCGTTGGCGGCGTAACTTTGCAATGCGTCATGCAGTTCGATCGTCAACTGCCGGTTCATCGCGTTCAGCACTTCCGGCCGGTTCATCGTTAAGATACCGACGCCGTTTTCTTCCTCGGTCAGAATGTGTTCGTAGCCGCTCATCATCATTCCCCTTGCGACCCGCTGCCGCACCCTCTTTCAAATATTCAGCCGCACGATATATCGGATGGCGTGACGGTTGAAGCGCCCGTCTTCGGATATGCGATCAACTGAAACAATCCGGACATCTGGCGGAAACAAAGAAAAATTAAATTGGCGTGATTGCGATCACTGCCAATAGCCGGTCGGCACTGAATACTCTCCCCATCTTGGATATCCTCCGCCACTCAACCAATCAGGGCCTCGAATGAGATTTCTTCCGCTACTTCTGACTGTTTTCTCGTTCAGCCTGTTTGGCAATGTATCGAGTGCGTCCGCGGTGCCATCGGCTTTCGAACACGCCGGAGCGATCGCGGGCTCAAATTTGTCAGCGTCCTTCAGCGAATTTGCGCATCTCGACGTGATTGTCAGCGATGCGGGGAACGGCAAAACAGCGGCGAACTACGATATCTCTCAGGTTAAGACTGAGCCCGCGATCGACGAGCTCTCCCCTGCCCTTCTCTTTCTGGCCGGCTTCATCGTCTTCTGCGCAGCCCGTTGGGGTGAGCATGTCATCGGCCGGGCTCAAAACTCACCCTGAATGACCGCGGGGCCGCGCGTTTCACCCGCCATTACCCATTCATTGGTTGGATCGTCACCGGCAACAGTCGTCCGCACCATCGTGCGCGGTTGATCATCGGGCCAGCGATGCCCGCGGTGCAGCACACAGCGATTGTCCCAGATGACGATGTCGCCGACAGCCCATTTGTGTTTATAGATTCGCGGCGGCTGTGCGCCCTGTTCCGTTAGGTCGGCGAGCAGTTTCCGGCTCTCCTCGAGATCCTCGCCGAGGATATGGCTCGCATGCCGCCCGACGAACAGGTTCTTGCGGCCCGTTGCCGGATGCACACGGATGACGGGATGCTCAACCGGCTCCAGGTGCGCCAGTTCTTCCTTGTTCAGGATCTCCTTGCCGCCGAAGGGCGTATGGCTGAAAGCATAGTCATGAACGCCGACCTTACCTTCCAGCCAGCCTTTCATGTCATCGTCCAGATCATCATAGGCTGCGCGCATATCGGCCCACTCGGTCTCACCGCCCGTGTCGGGTACGACATGTGCCGCCAGGATCGACGCTTTCGCCCCGACCCGTTTGTAGGAGCTGTCGCTGTGCCAATAGGTATTGCCGACCAGAAAACGCGCCTGCAAGCTCGATGGCGGCGCCACCGTACCATCCGCCTGCACATTGCTGAGGTTGGAAATGCCGGTCGGACGATTGCGCCGGATGCTTTGCTCCAGCGGTCCAAAGCGGCGGGTGAAGGCGAGGTGTGCCTCGTCGCTCAGATTCTGTTGCGGGAAAATCAGAACCCCGAACTCGTGCCAGGCCGCTTCGATCTTGCCGAACGTTGCATCATCCAGGTCGGACAGGTCGACGCCGCGCACCGTGGCAGCCAACGTTGCGTCCGTCGGGGTGATTTCCAGGGACATGTTGCGCTCCTTGCGGTTCCCCGCCCCGCGCCCCTTGACGCGGACGGTCAAACATCGTTCCGTTTACCCACACGATTTTCCAACGCTTGCGGTTGGACTGCAAGCCGGCGACGGGAGGGAGCATACCCATATGACCTTATCGAGCGTGAGTGAACCGGACGTTTCGACGGAAAAATTCCTCAGGGGCAAATATGCCATTTGCGGGGTTGGCGAAACG